>JAZRUY010000068.1:0-23128 GCA_045598845.1 Victivallaceae bacterium | reverse complement strand
TCCAATATTGTTCGGCGACGCTACGCCAATTCCCGTCTCCGCTCTTAGCCTCGACTGACGCAACAGTGTAAGTGTTGTCGAGAGTTAACAACGGCAATCCGCTCTCATCATAAGTCATGAGAACAGAACCGACAATTCTTTCGCCGGTATAGCCGGGCTCGTAAAAATATGTCGGTGCAACAAGTTCCGCATTCTCACCGGCATCGCCTTTTTCGCCTTTTTCTCCAGTCTTGCCAGCCACCACTCCGGCGGCGGTAAACCCGGCACTCCAGTCGCCGACTTCCGCGCTTTGCTTCATGTAGCACCACTGCACCACCGCGCCGGTTGCGGGGTCAACAACCTGATCTGTGGCGAGATAGACGAAACCCGCCTCACTGTCATCAAAGCGCATCCGCTGCGCCAGCGTTCCGACTCCGTTGATAGTTATGCCGCCGCCCGCTCCCGTCCCTGTTCCGGAGACAATGCTCAAGTCAGCCCACCCGCCGTATGTCCGCACATAATATTTATTAGTGTCCGGCACTTCATTTATGCCCTTGTACGGCAGAAAAACTTCCGGCACTTTGCCCCGGTTGTCCAGCAGCACCGGCTGCCCCGGTTCGCCTTTGACTTCCGTCTTTGACCAGTAATTAAGCAGCGTGGTTCGCAAAAAGTTCGGATATACCGCTCCGCAGGGTTGCCAGTCTCCGTTGCTCCGCACGTATTCGAGATCATCCGAGGGAGCCTCCCGTATGCCCTCGTTCGCCACTCCCTGCGCAAATCTTACCCTGCCGCCGTACCGGAAGTCCAAAAAAGTATTCAGGTACAGGTAGGTTACTCCGCCGCCCATGCCGTCCTCGGCCACGCTGTAAAAGTAATGCTCCACCTGATCTTCTTCGCCGCCCTCACGGCTCGGATCTGTACGCTCAATGCTGTACCAGATGTATGTGTCTCCGACTTTTTTGCGGATTTCCACTGCTCCAATCAAGTCAATCGTCGGCAAAACCACGCAGTTGGCATGAATTGACGGGTCAGCCTCTCCGGTCGCCGGGGTGCGGGGAGTGTCTGTCGCGTAAACAACGAAAGACGCTTCCGATGGCGGCGGTGTCCAGCCGGAGTAATTGCTCGGGAAAAACCACCCCGGCAGGATTTTCTCCGCGTTCAGCCCGTCTTTGCCGTCCTGTCCTTTTTCGCCTTGCGCACCCTCCGCAACGCCTTTTTCCACATAGCCGTCCGACCAGTCCCCCTGTTCTCCGCTTTTTTTCGCATAGTACAGTTGGACAGCGACCTGCCGGAATTTCGTTTCTCCCTCTTCTTCGTATTCAACGGTAACAGTAGTCCAGTCGGTGCATTTGTATATAAATCCGACATCGGCGGAGTCGTATTGAGTGCGTTCAGCCAAAGTTCCGACCGCATCGTATTCCCGGACGGTGCGTGCCGAAATAACCCCGTTGTCGCTCACGAAAACGGTCTCCCCGTCCACGGCGACCGCTCCCGGGTTAGTTCCGGATGCAAGCGGAATCTCAATCAGTCCGCCATCGATATGCCCGTCTGTTCCCACGGCTACGATATTGCCCGGTTGCAAACCGACATCGTCGCGTGTCAAGATATTTTCCGGTAGAACTCCAGTCCCCGTACCGCCCCCAACTCCAAGCGGTTCTTTCCCCGTCCATGCGTCCGGAGCGACGGCGAATGCCCACCGTTTCCAACGGTAGGGAGAAAAATCAGACGGCGGGTTTTCCGGATCGTAATCATCCCAAGTCTGCCCGTCGACGGACAACTGAACCAGCACCCCCTGCGCCGCAAGGCTGGCGAACTCCGCCTTTAATGCCGCTTCCGCATCGGGCACAGACTGCTCCGAAGCGTTTAGACTGGCTATGCCGGAGGGAATCGCGAATGTCGTGCAACGCACCCGCTTTCTGTCATACCTTACGCCATCGACTGTCTGCACAACCAGCAGTTCAAGCCCGGCTATGTCGTTGACTTCGGCAATGTTCTCATATGCAAGTTTATTCCGCAATTTTGGCGAATTCACGGCAATTTCGAAAACGAACAACCCCGTGCCCGGATTGCTTGCCCCGGCATCCATGGCCGCCGAGAAATACATCGCTTCCGGCACATCCGCAACCGTTCCGGCCGGATAATCTTCTTCTGACTGTTTCGCAAGTGTGAAATCGTAACCGTCTGCGGTCTGCGTCAACCCCGTGTACGACAGATAGACAACATCCGCACCGCCGTGGACAGCCAGCGCACCGCTTGCCGGAATTGAACTGATGTCAACACCGGACAATTTTACGCTTGCGGCGGTATCTCCGGCGGATATTGCGGTTTTCAGTTCAGCCTTGTAAAAATGAATGAAATTGTTGTCGCATGAAAGCAGGGCGCTGTATCCGCCGCCGCTGAACTGCGCCTTTGTCCACTGTGAAACATCAACGCCGGTTGCGTCCGCTCCCGGCGTATTCGTGTATAACTGAAAAGCGACTACTTCGGTGTTCCCGAACGGAATGTTGGGATAGCCTTTGCCGTACTGATAGCCGAACTGATCAAAAAATCTTCCGTCCGTGATGTTCGCATTAACATATATCATTTATTTCACTCCGTCTTTGTTGTTTAACAAAGCGGGAATTGTCAACTTCAGCGTTGCGGCGACTTTTTGGAACAGACAAAGCAGTTGTTGTAATCCAACAATACTGCATAGTAATAACTCTGCGTACCGATGGAAACGGAGTAAGTTCTGCCGACATGCGTATATACAGTCTGCCCCGCGGAATCAACAAAAGGCGGGATAATCTGATAAATCTGTCCGGGCGGTATATTCCCCTTTTCCGGCGGCACAAAGCAAAGTGTTACATCTTTCGGCTCATACGGTTGCATTTGTCCGAGTCCGGTTATTGACACTGCCGCCCCCGGTCCGCCGCATCCGCTATAAATACTTGTGCTCGCTTTTGCCACATAACGGTCTATCCTAACTCCTTGCCCGTTCGTGTTCCGCTCCACATATTCCTCGGTGTGGTCGTAGTTCTTCTCCCACCCGAAAGGATACCCCCGTACCGCGGCGAAATAGCCGTCCGGCACGAACCCCAGCAGGTCGTAAGTCTGATCCATGACTTTATATATTTCTTCCCAATGCACCTCGGCCAGCATATAAGTTTTACCGTCATCGTCATCGCTTTCAACCGGGCGTTCAAACGCTCCCTGTCCGGTCGTCCGCTCCTCAAAAACATTTTCCCTTGTCGCGGTCAGTTTCAGAAAAGCACCGTACCCGAGGTTGCCGAACATTTCTTCCTCTTCCCATTCCTCGCCAAGGGTGTTTATCTTCGCCACCGCCTCCGGGTTGGTGAAAAGTTTGTCGGAGTTCATATTCTGCCCGATGTTCACTCGCTCAATATTGGCGAATGCCTCGGCGATAGCGTCGTCTATGTTTTCGTGTTTCTTTTTGCTTTCGCCGTAACCGAGAATGCCGCTGGTGAAATGCTGAACGGAGTTGAACACGGTCAGTTTGTCCAGTATCTCTTTCGCGTACTTCATCCACGGCGCAAACGCGGATGAAACGCTGCCCCTCGGCGGCAAGGCCAGAAATTTCACCGCCGACTCGTAATCAATTTCCCGCATACTGTAAGCGTAAGGGAAATGCCCTCGAAACTCGCCGTCCGGCAAGTCGAACATCCGGTAAAAGCCGTCTGTCTGTTTCCGGTTTCCGGTCGTAGGCAGATTCCCCCATCCGCTTGACCGCTCGTATTCCTCCGGTGTCATATCCCGCTTGTCGTGAATGGAGCGCTTTGAATTTTCAACATCCACAAACCGCTTTATCATTTCCAATATTCTTGTCCGCAGGTCGATGAAGCAGTTGTAATCAAACAGCCGTCCGGCGAAAACCGGAACGGCAAGCGGATATTCCTTTGTCTTGTCCACCTTGCCGCCATTGGAGTAATCGGTCGCATCCACTCTTTGCCGCCAGTCGTGCGTGTACTTGTGCGGATAATCCGCGCCCCATACGCGGAAAACCGTCCTGTCCCAGTGGTCGTTGATATACGCATCGGAATTTTCCTTGACCGCCACCGAGGTAACGTGCCCGTCAGACGATATGCTGATGGTCTTGTATCTGTTGTCGGCCAGCGCCAGTTCGTATGTTGTGCCGATTTCCTCGCGCTCCGCAACCGCAAAAAACAAAGCCGCCATATAGCGGCTGTCGGACGGATCGGGATTTTCCCAGTCCATCCCGTGCGACTCCCATCCGGTCTCCGCATTTTCGTCAAAGTAATTGTGCGTATTTACCGCCATATCGGAAACTCCGCGAGATAACAGTCCTGATTGCCTGTACAGGCAAAAAAACCGCCGTGTTGCAGTACAATATCCGGCTGAATTTCCGCTTCGGAGTTATCCGGGACCCGAAAGCGGAAGATTGTGTTTCCGCCGATTTGCGGTTCTTCCCCCTCCCACCAGCCACCTGCATTACCGTAAGCGCCGATAAGCCACCTCCCGTTGCTGAAACGCACCCTGCCGTATGTATATTTACCGCTTCCGTCCCTGCTGATACTGCGGACATACCGTTGCTCCTGCCCGTCCAGCCAAAACGGCGATCCCAAGTAACGTGGCAACCGCACATCGAACATCACCCGGTGGTGATACAGCCACTGGTTGCGCCATTCCTCGGAAATCATTGCCAGCATATCGTCTGACGGCAGATATTTCCCCGCCTCCGCATCTTCCGCTCCGAACTCTATGCGGTGTTCCCAGCAGGGAAAGCGTACGGCAATCAGCGGATAATCAACCTCGGTCGGATCAGCAAGCCGCGCATGCCCCCGTAATTGCCATTTCACCCGCTCTTTGCCGTCCGGGATGTTGCCGGAAAAGAATATGTCGCCGTATTCTTTGTTGATGCCGAGAAAATCGTATTCACGGGGTATATAACCGGGCGCGTCAGTCGCCGCAAGCACCCATTTCGGCTCGTATGAACTGCCCTCCGCATTGTATATGCAAAGCGTTGTCCTGAACGGAGTTTCCTTGTCCGTCTCCGGGTTCAGCACTCCGCTGACCGGATCGCTCTTCCAGTACATATATCCGTTTATGTCATAGTCATATTGCGGGTAAAGTACCGCCACGGAATCCTCGTATCCCAGCGGGTAAGTACGTGAGCCTTTTTGGAATCTCACGATTATCACCGGCGAGAAATCGTATCCCATCCGGAACACATCCGAGGGAATGTCCACAAGTTTGGTTTTTCCGTTCTCGTCCTGCCGCTTTTCCGTGTTGTAATTGCGGAACACGAACAAGCCGTCGTCTGTATCTCCCGCTCCGGCATAGACCGGTTCGCCCGGCATTATATCGTACAGTTTGGTCGCCGGGTCATTAATCTCCTTTACCGGTTCTTCGGAATCCGGATCTCCCCCGCTTGTTACCGCTCCGCTGGGAGACGGGAAAAAAAACCTTGTCGGAATTTGAGCAAACATTTATTCCTCCGCCGGATTGCCCCCGGCAACGCTGAACTGCGAAAAGTGCGCAAGGCAGAAAGTCCCTGCCGGAACTTGCGCACCGGCGGCGATCTCGGTCGCGAAAAGCACCCCCTCGCCGGTGGGCGGCTTAAATCTGCCGTGTCCGTAAAGTTCCACGGTGTAACCGGTCAGCGCATCGCCTCCGGTAATCTTCGCCAGCACAACGCCGCCGTTATTCTCCGCTTCCGCCGCCGCAACCGCCCGGCCGCCGCCATAGTCCACTCCAAAACCGCTCCGATTGAGCATCCGGTTGATAGCCGCCGCAACTTTCGGCGTGTAAGCAACTACTTTTATCTGCGCCATTTTTCCTGTTTCCGTCAGCGGTTGTAAATCTTTCGGGGCAGGTCGTGCCATGCTCCGACTTTGCAGTCGTAAATTTCTTTCGTCAAATACAGTTTACCGGTCCCGTCAACGTTCTTAAGCGCATCAAGTTTCACATGACCGCTTTCATCCAGCGGCAACGGTTCGGACACCGGTTGCGCCGAGCCGCCCCCCTGCGTCTTTAACTCCAGCGCCCTCGCCGCGCTTACGAACTCCGGATCGCTTGCCTCGGTCTTCCTGTAGCACCAAATCTGTTCCGGCAGTTCCGAATCAAAACGGGCGAATGTTCCCACCTGTAACTCTTTCAAGTCCCATGTTTTAGGGTTGATCTGTATGGTTACGGAATGCCGGTAACGGTTGTGCCCCGCCGGGGTAACGCTCTCTGCGAACAGTTTACCGCAAAGCGGCTCTATGTCAAAGCCGCAGACCTTCTCCTTGTTCCGGTTGATCACCGTTTCCGGGTTGTGCCGGACGGCACTGTAATCGTAATAGCAGAAATTCATTTCGGTAAGGCTCAATTCGTGCGTTGCCGAAAAAAGGCATCCGGCGGTATTAACATTAAGTATTTTCTTGCCGCTGGCGTTATATCCATACTTGAACGCTTCGGTTACTGTCGCGCCGGACATCGTGAAATCGTAAGCGTAGTTTTGTCTGTATTCGCTGTTCCCGGCCACTCGGACATTGAACCCGGCGGTCTCGCGGTAAACGATTGTTGCAAGACCTTGAAACTTCCGCTCCCGGTTGCCGTTCCGCACCAGTTCCACGCTGTCCACCCGGTAGCCCTTTCCCGTGCCGTCCAAGTATGCCCCCTTGCCGGGCAGCATCCGGGCGGCAGATGTAATATCCTCCGCTTCAACTTCAAACGCCTGCGTGAGCGTCCAGTACCCGTTGCTGTCGCGGGTCATGCGCTCTTTTCGCTCCATTTGCCGGGGCGGCGTATAAATACTTTCATCCCATTCGCTTTCAGCCTCGCCGTCAGCATCAGCAACCGTGGCGGGGTATGAACTTGCCTGAGTCGCGCCAAGCGCCTGTTGCACCAGCACACCGTTCGCCCGGTACAGCGCTCCGGCATACCCTGAATAGCGCACTGTTTCTCCGGTCGCGCTAATCTTGCCGACAACTTCCCCGCTTCCGCTTTCCGCGCCGTACAAATTGCTCCATACTATTGCCATATTATCCCCCCTATACTGACGCGGGGACAAGGCTGCTCCCGCTTTCCACCGCCTCACGCGTTCCCTGCGTTGCATCGGCGGTCTTTTCCGTTGCGGTTTTCACTCCGGTGAGGACTTCCAGCAACTTGTTTATCTTGTCCGCAAGTCCGTTTGTGCCGAATTGTCTGGACATCAGCCGCACCCCCTCCGCGCTGTCCGCCGATACCGTTGACTGCGCGGCCGTCCGGACATAGTCGGCGCGGAACGAACTTGTCCGCTCATATGCCCGTTCCTTGTCGTATGCATCCATCTCCAACCGGTAAAGTTCCAGCGTTTTATCGAACATTTCTTTGTCTTTGCCTGTGTATTTTCCCCAGACATCAATGCCGGTCCTGCCGAGAATTTCTTTACGGACTTCCATCTGCTTAAGCGCTCTTTCTTCCCCTCGCCACCGCTTTTGCAAAACCTCGAATTCTTTTTTACGCAAATCCAGCATTTCCTGGACATTGTCCAGTTCTTTCTTACTGGACATCCCCCCGGTGGGAGATAGCCTTTCTTCTTTTAACAGGCGATTGTATTCTTCAATTTTTTTCTCTTTTTCCGCGATGGAATCAGAAACAGCAAGCGCTTCCTGCAACGCCTTTATTCTGTTTTTTTCGTCTCGACTGTTTAGGATTTTATAAGTTATCCCCCCTTGATTAAGTGCCCTTTCTCTGTCCTCAAGAAAATCTAATTGCTGCCTTATTCTCACCGACCTTGCCGCCGCGTTCGGCAGTTTTGCCAGTTCCTCAGCGAATTTTTTGTTTTGAGTACTGGCTAAAGAATTGAAAATTTCAACATTTTTATCTTTCGCCCATTGAGATCCCATTTCGCCTAAACCATAATAAATTGTGCGGGCAAACTCAAGCATACTTGCGCGGGCTGCATTGCCCGAAAATTCCCACACCCCGGACATTTTGGAAAAGTCCTTCAACTGCAAACCGGCTTGTTCGGTCAACCCCGAGAGTTCCCTTTGCGCCCTGTTTTTAGCAAGAATCAACTCCCGCCGGTTTAATCTGTCCAGCGCGGCGGCAATACCGTCTATCTTGCCGGTGGTCTCATCGAACGTTACGCCAAGTCCCCTGAAATCATCATTGATTGCGGCGACAATGTTTTTAACTTTAATTTTGTCGGAATCCGTAAGCACGAGTTTCTTGCTGTATTCCCGCAATTCATCCAGTCTTGAACGGTTAATTCCGGCAAGTTTCGCTATTTCTTCGCCGTCCTTTTTTGCCCGTTCAGCGAATCTCTGCGAGGCTTTTATCGCTTCTTCGGCGTGCTTGCGGTATTGAGCGAAAACCGCAACCGCTCCGGCAATCGCGGCAGCAGTCGCGGCAATCGGCACACCTAACCCGATAACCATATTGGATACGGAGACTAACCTGCCCAAGCCGGAATTGACCCCTGCAATCGAAAGCATGCTGCTCATTCCGCGGATAGACCTTGTTATCTGCATCCGCATCTGGCTTGACGAAACAGCCGCAACGCGGTTGGCATCGGCATAATTGTTAATCTCTCTCGCCGCACTGTTCGCCGCCGCCTGCACCTGCACCAGTTCCATGTGCGCTATCCGCGCCTGTTCGTTGGCTATGGACTCTTTCGCCGCCGCTTCGTGGTACGCAATCCCCAACCGGTTTACTTCTTCAGTTTGCGCCGCTATTTCCGCTTTGGGATAATGCAGACGCTCCATCTGGCTCAATTTTTGCCGCGCTTCCGTAAGTTCCAGTTCCTTGCGGTAAGCCTCCTGCGCCGCTGCAACGGATGCCAGTTCCGCTTTCTCCTCCTGCAAGGCCGCTTTCGCTATTCTGACATTATTTTCCTTTGTCTGCGCTTCCGCCTCCGCGCTTGCCGCCGCTTTTTCCGCCGCCTCGCTCTCAATCTTCACGGTCTCCTCAACCGCCGCTTTTCTCTCCCGTACGGCTTCCGTTCCTGCTTCTATTTCCGCTCTGCGTCTCGCCTCCGCTTCCGTGTCCGGAACGGCGGCGCTCTCGGCATTCGCCGCCGTCCTTGCCTCCGCAGCCCGTCGCGCTTCCGCGGCGGCCTGTACTCTGGCAATTTCCTCCTGCTGTATCCTTGCTGTTTCTTCCGCTCTGCGTCTCGCCTCCGCCTGCCGCCCCGCCTCGGTATTGTTCAGCGTTTTTTCCGCTTCAACCTGCGCCCGCAACTGCTCCAGCAACCGGCTCTGTGCGGCGGCCGCCTCCGGATTAGCCTGCGCCCGGGCGGCGGCAGTAGCCTGTACCGAATCTTTGTTTTCGTTCTGTCGAACGGTGAGGCGGCGCATAGCGTTCTCGACTTCGCTTATGCGCCGCAAAGCGTCACCGGCTTCCACCGCTATGCTTATTTGAGATACAATATCTTCCGCTTCCGGCATTATTTATCCTCCGCTTTTATAAAAAACCGGCTTGTCAACTTGTGAAAAATCTGCTATTGTATTTCGCCTAAAAACCGGTAAAAGATAAACCCCGCTTATCCGGCGGGGGCTTTACCTTTAATTCCGTACAACCGCATCTCCATCCGGTGTTCGGTATCCCGGATCTCACTCGGGAGATACGCCATTCCGTCCCCGCCGGTGAAACTTGCGGACAGCCGCCCTAAATAAAATCTCGCATCCGCAAGCGGCAGACGGTCATATTTCCGCATTTCCTCCTCAAAGGCGGCAAGATATATAACATCCTTTTCCGACAACGGCATCAGCGGGGCGAAATCGCCGAACCTTACGCAGAGTTGAACGAGTTGCTCGTATCTGCCGAACGACTTCGCCCCCTTTATTTTTTTTCTGCGTCAGCCCGGGTTTCCGCTCTTGCCTTGTCGAATTCTTTTTTTAGTTCAAAAATCGCACCGACAATGCATCCGGCCGCCATTCCGTCCCGTTTCAGGAGCAAATCCGCATCTTCCTCCGTCAGCCCTGCGCAACGGGTCAGCATAAGTTTCCGCACCCTGTACTCGCCGTCCTCCTTGTAGTTCTGCCAAATATCACTTATCATCAGCGATATATCATCTTCGTATGCGGTGATGTGCGCCGTCTGCCTGCTTCCCAGCACTTCAATCTCAAAGTCCTTTTCCGGCAGAGCAAGCGCCTTTAATTTCGACAAATCCATTGTTCACGTCCTTTCTTGTTATTAAAATCGCCGGATACGGTTTTAAGTCCGCATCCGGCATTGCTTGTTTTCTCAGCGGCTTACTCTCCGGTTCCAGTGCCGCCGGTAACGCTGATCCAAGTAAGCGTAACGGTCATCTGCGGAATCCGCAACCCGTTTGCGGTAATGGTCGGTGCTTCGGATACGGAGGGGATAGCCTGCCCGGTAAAACTTCCCAGACTGCAATTTTGCGCCGTTCCGGCGGACCTCCATCCGTCAATCGCCGCCCAAGCATCTGAATTGTACTCACAGGTTACGGTGGTCGGCTGATATGTGCCGTCCACTTCAACCGCCATATAGTCGCCGCCCTGAAATTTCTGCACTTCAGTACTCGGCGCGGTCTGCGCTGGCGCAAGCGGAACATCTCCGGTACAGTTCAGCGAGTAAGTGCCGACTTTGATTTCCTGCGTCTTGCCGTTCAACGGACTTCCGGTTGAGGGTATTGCCATTTTGTTTTCCTTTCGTTTTCGTTTATTATCCGGGTCGTCTAATTCAATTTTGTCAACTTTGCGAAACGCTTTGCCTTTTTCCGCACTTCCGCCAGCGCCGCCTCGATGAAACGCGCCGGGGCTTGCTTGGAATGTCCGCGGTTCAGATATATGACGTATGGCACATTGTTCGTAACATAAAGCGTATCGGTAACGGTATAATTATCGTCAGCCAGCGCCGAGTGGTCAGTCAGCCCCGGGAAAGAGTAAAAAGGCTGTCCGCCTTCGAATACGCCGGTGTAACCTTTCGGAGCGGGCGGCGGCAATTCATCGCTTGGAGCGTTGATTGTTATATACCAACCGTACCTTGCCCGTCCGGTGTCCACCGGCGTTCTCTGCGTAACCGCACGCCAGCATTCCAGCGTTGTCGCTCCCATCATCCGGCGAATTCTGTCCGCCAGCACCCCGGCGATTTTTTTTGATGCGTCCGGCTGCTCCATATCCACATTCATACGTTACGCTCCGGTTCCGGTACCGCTTCCGCCGTCCGGCACAAGCACATTCACATATATCAGCACCGGCAACTCAAACAACTCTCCTTCCTGCTGTACCGAATTATATTGCGGCAATCTGTCTATCCAGCATATCACCCCGGCGGCAACGCCGGTAAGGGAAAGCGTCTGCTTAACAGTGTTCCGGGGGTTGAATGCGGCGCAAACCGCCGCTCCCAACCGGTACAGTTCAGCGGTTACGCTGTTCGGGTAGGCTTTCCTGTTCACAAATATATCAAACTCAACTAAATACTGATTTTGGAAACTGCCTTGAAAATTCTCCGCCGCGTCCATAAAAATCACCGTTTCCCGGATGTAAGCATCGGCATCCGGCGCTTTGGTCGCCTCTCGCTGGTATTCGCCCTGCGTTACAACGGCATCTTCAAGCAGTATCCGCTTGCGTACCGCCTCACGCACCGCCGTCAATATGTCCTGCGCCGCCGCCATAATCACCTCCCCCTCAGAATAAGCGACAGCCTCGCCGGAGCATTGTCGAGGAACTGCTCCGGTACAATACCGATAACGGTGTACTCGCTTCCGCCCACCGTCAGCGTGTCAATGCCCGGTTCAACCCCCCAACAACCCTGTGCGGTAACCGGGCGGACATCCCTTAACGATTTCGCAACACCGTTGACTATAACCGCCGGATCGCCCTGCTGCGTGTCGTGCGCCTTATCCCACCTGATAAAGGCAACCGGGATCTGCATATCGGTTGCAAGAATATTATTTCCGTCCGTCAGCGAATATTTTACCCTGTCCATTTGCCCGAAAATCAGCGTGCGGGATATAACGGTAACGCTTCCGCCGCCCTCGGTGATAAAATCGTCCAGCGTGTCGATTTTGAATTTTACCGTTGCGGAATTACGATTTACATCTTCAATGCCTATGACCGCTTCCGCGACTTCCTGTCGCCAGTTCGCCATGCGTTATTCCCCCTTTTCGCCGAATCCCATTGCGGTTGCGACAGAGTTGAGATTTGCTTCTGCTTTTTCCGCTTTCCGCTGCTCCAGTACCCGCAAGACCTCATCCCACGGTTTAGCCTCGACAACACCGGAACGCTCGACAAACTTGCGCACCTCTTCCTCGGTGATTTGCAAGGCTTCCGCATTGTTCGCTATGGCCGCCACTTCGGCTGCGGTCGGTTTCGGACTGGCGAAATCGCTGTGCAGAGTGAACTTTATATTTTCCGCCGTCTCTTCTGCCGTCAGTCCTATCCATTTACCGGCAAACCGCAACTGCTCCTCAATTGCCTTTGCAACCGTCTGGTTGATGATGCGCAAGGCGGCTGTCTGCGCATTGCGCACAATCTCCAGCGCGACTCCGGATGTGTTCACCGCACCCTCTGTTCCTGCCAGCGACACCCCTATGTTGCGAGCCTCGTCAGTCATACCCGCTATATTCTGCGCCTGCATCTGCAACCCCTGCGCTCCGGCGGACACATAGCCGAAATTTCCCCCCTCCGGCAGAGTGATGTGATGGTCCGCACCGAGAATGATGTCCTGCGGATCATTGATGCCGCTGAACACGGCAACCGGGTCAGTTGTCATATATACCGCCTGCTGGTGGTCGCAATCCGCGTTCAGTATGTGCAACTCCTTTTGACACATATCGTACAGCGGCGGCTTGCAATATCGCATAAAGTTAAGGTTAGATGTGTTGCAGCAGGTGAACGGAATCCGGTCAAGCGTCCGTCCAAACTTGTCCGGCACGGCGAAATCCGTGCATTTGGCCGGATCGGGATCATCCACCCGCCACTGTTCAAGTTGAGAAAAAACAGCGGTCATTACATTGGCATAGTTGCTTGTGTCGGCAGGAACTGCCAAACCGTTTTCGTCATAATCGATGGCAACACTGGATTTGCCGAATTTCGCCTGATAGTATATCGCCGGACTGCCGGATGTCGGCTCGGTGATGGCAAGCAGTGTGATCTGCGGACAGTACACATCGCGCCAGCGGGAATAATCGTAATCAATGCTGGAGGTGTCCAGTAACACAAGTTTGGCGTAGGTTTCTTTCCCCTCGTTGGCAACTTTCGCCCGGAGGAACTTCGCCGCTTTGAACTCGTTGATATAAAAGCCGGTTTCGGAATCGTCAGACGGTTCGATGAGCATACAGTGCCGTCCGGTCCGGAGAATCTGTTCCACCAGCCGGTTTCGCAATCCGGCAAGTCCGTCCCGGTAAGGCGTTGCATATTCACGCATGAATTCAAGCCCGGCCGCCTTGCCGGAAAAGGTTACTTCCGGCTCATCCGCGCAAAGAATTCCAAGCATCTTCTCCAGCGTTTCCGCCGCTATGCCGGGCAGTTTTCCCCGCCCGACATACGCCGCCCTTGCCAACACCGACTGTTTGTCCTGCCCACGCTTCGAATACGGGATGTAAATGTATTTGTCGCCCTTGCTTTTTACAGCGTCCTCGCCCTTAATGACGCAGTCGCACAACTCCCACATATCCAGCATTGCGCCGTACTCGCTGGCGGCCAACTGCTTTAATGACCACTGCGCCGATTTTTCCCTGTTCCGCGCGTCCGTGTTCCTGATTATCATGCCTTTCCCTCCGCTTGTAACTTCTTCCATCAAAAGCGGATTTGTCAACTATTCAACAGTTCAGTGCGACTTTTCTCCCATAGCGCGTATACACTTATTAGGGGGTCGGGGTAAATCCCCAGCCCGGCTGAACAGCAAAGAAAAAAGGACAAAACTTCACCGTCTCGCCGGGCAGGGGGAATCCCGCATTATTTAAAAATTCTTCCGGCGCTTACGCTTCCACCTGCGGCGGCACCGTCAGCCAATGTGCCGCCGTTGTTTTTCAGTATCCGACGGCAAATAAGGCAAACAACGTCCGCCCGGAAATCTTTTGAAAAAACCGTGCCGTCAGTTGAGTAAATTCCCAGCGTCAGTTTCTTGTCGAATGCCGGATCTCTTGACAAATTAAGCAGGTATAGTGCCTCTTCGCAAGTCGCGTTCTTCAGCCAGTCCGGAACAGGGCGGTCGCTGTCATTTTCATCGTAGACGAACGGTTCTCCGGTTTCGGCATCCATAAAAACGCAAAAATCCCGGATAATCCCGGTCGCCGTTGCAAGCGCCGCCGACTGATCGCTTGCCCCGGCATTTTGCCACGCTTCGGAATAAATGCGGTCAGCGAAATAACCCGCCGCAAATGCTATGTCGCAATATGCCATTGTTCACCCTCTTTCAACGCCTTGTTGATTATGGTCATCACCATTTCGGAGGTGACAGCCCTTGTGCATTCGTTGTTTTTTTGCCGGTAACATTCATCGAATATTTTAGCCAGCCGCTGGTCGCCGGTCGCCCAGCAGTTCCGACATACCCACGGAGGCGGAGACACCCTGTACGGAGTGTCGAACTCCGGATAACGCTGACTCGGCAAATCCGGTCGGACAACATCAGAAAAACCGCTGATAAGCACCACCGGCACATTGCAAGCCCATGCCACCCACGACAATCCGCTTGGCAAGCCGATAAACAGAGATGCCCTTTTCAGCGTTTCCGCTCGTCTCAAAAGCGGCTTCATGCCGGTATCATCGATTGCCGATTGCGGCATATTCCGATTGTCGGCATCAATACATACTACTCTGTATCCTCTCTCCGTAAGCGCGGACGCAATCTTTTCCCAGCCTCCGGGGCAGTTCCATTCCTTGCATTTCCGACTTGCTCTTGTCGCAATGCAGATAAGTTTATCGTCTCTCTTTTCCGGTTCTTCGCCGCCTATTTTGGGCGGTTTGCCGTTACTGGAAACTCCGAGAATCATATCTGCATGCAACTGTAGATTGTTACGCCGGAAGTCCAGCAACTCGTGCGCCGTGTCTCCGTACCCCCATACGGCAATGCGGTATCTGGCGTATGTGTCCTCCGCTTTCAGCCTATTAATCAGCGGGGGCGGAATGAACTCGATATCCGGATATACAGACTGATAAAGACAGATGTATTGTGTACGCATCGCAACTATCATTCGCTTCGGTTGCCACTTGCGCCGGAACGCATCAACCGCAGGCATCCATGCCACCGTGTCGCCAAGCGCTCCCACCGCCATGTCAATCAGCACCGGTTGCCCGGTAAGGTTCAGATCGTGCCTCAACACCTCTTTGCCGTCCGTGTCCATAACCGTTACCCGCCACGGCACAAAATACTTTATCCGGGTTTCGGTTATGGCGGTTTTTTCTCGAGTGCGGATGTCCGCAGTCACGGCCACGCCGGTTTTGCCGGAAAGGTCGGTGAAATTCGCTGAACTGTAACCGCAACCCGGCGAGGTAACTACTCTTGCCCCCCGGGTAAAGTCTATCCGCAAGCCGGACAAATCAGTTTTGGCTGTCGGCGGCATCGGTCGCAATCTTCCCGTCTCTAACCGCCGTCAAATATGCGGAGCGGATTTTCAGAAAATTGTTGCGTTCAAAATCTTTTATTCCGGCTTTTTCCAGCGCGTCAATCATCAGTTCAGCCTTGTTCTTCGGTTTTCCCGGCTCTTTCGGCTTTTCCGGCACATGGTTGGTCGGAATTATGCGCATTTTAGTCATTCCGGCGGCCTCCGGGCGCGCTTCCGGCTGCGCCGCCGCATCTGATTGCGGAACTGCTTCCGTGCCGCCGGAGACGGTTTCCCGGCTGATTGCCGCCGCCAGTATTTCCCGGTCGCTCCGGTTCTTCGGGAAATGCCGCTCAACAATTCTTCCGTCGTCGCTGATAACCACCGTCACATCCGAACAGCCGCGGATGAATGAGATCAACTGTCTTGCCATAATATCTGTCCTTTCTTTCCGTGAAAATCAGAAGCGGAAAAGCCCCTTTGAGTTTATCGCCGGGGCTTTTGGTTCATTGGCTGCTCCGCCTTACACTTCGCTGGTGTAAACCGGGTTGCCGGTGCCGTTGCCGACAATTACATTGCTCGGGATTCCCGCCTTGACTTCTCCGAGCGCGGTCGCGCTGGCCTTGATGCCGTAAATCCGGCAGAGCCTCGCTTTAGCGTTCTTGAATTCAAAGGTCAATTCGCCGATGGCGGTGCGCCGGATACCGTCATATCCTTTCGGGGTGGTATCAGTGTCGCTGATCGCCCGTCCCCGCAGGTTGGCCAGTCCGAACCCGCCTCTGTCCATCACCCACACATCAGTATCCGGAACGTCCGGGTCGGCAATGATGGTCATTGAACTGCCGTTCATGTCGTTGACGATAATCGCCACGTAACTGCCGCGTTTCTCGTCCGCGCGGACAACCTGCAGACGGTCGCGGTATTCAGCGGAGATTACACGGGCCTGCCCGGGAGAGCAGAGTACCACGGTCGGATTTCCGCCGGCTCCGGTAACAGCCTGTGCGCCGTCATTGATGACGAAACTGTCGATTCTCGCACCGGCGGCATTGACGGAAAGTCCGCCGTCCTGAGTGCCGAAGAAATACAGACCGCCGGCCGCACCGTTCACCGAGGCGGTCCGGTCGGTACGCTTGCCGAACAGCACCACACGGTTGAGGTCGCGGGTAAGTTCCTGCAAGGCGAATTCGGTCTGCCGGGTGATGGCGTTGTCGGCATTGCCGTAGGTGGCAACCGCCAATGCGGTTCCGGTGAGTTTGATTTCCTTTCTGAAAATCTGCGTGTTGTTGTAGGCGGTCCCGCCCTGATGGCTGGTTTCCTCGCCGTGATCCGAACCCTCGACAATCGGAGTGGACACGATGTTCAGCACATCATTCGCGAGCGGAGCGGATTTGCCACTGCCGTTGGCCGCCTTGAGCGCGACGGTAACGGAAGTGCCGCTGATGGCGGTAACTTCGAACAGCGCGGAATCTCCGGCCGGTACAAGTTCACTGCCGACGGCGATTTTAACCGCATCATCAGCGGAAACAGTGATCACCATTCCGGATACGCCGGCGCAGGTGATGGAACGCCCCGAAATGGTATCTTCCAGCCATTCGTGCTTTACCTGCGAGGCATCCGCAACCCGGCCGAACATGGAAATGAAACGGGGTTCCTGCGAGATCACCGTGCTAAGAATGTCGGACAGGTCGCGCTTCTTGTTAACTAAATCATAACTGTAAACAGGCATGTTGGTTTTCCTTTCGTTTTAGATTTTCTCCGTTGGAGCATTGGCGATCATCGAGGTGATGTCGCCTTTATCCTTTGCGGTCTGATAGGCCGCGTTAATGCCGTTACCTCCGGAAATTGTGGTATTGCCCGGCTTGGCAATGCCGGAAGTCGATTTGCTGACAAAACCGAGAGACTTGCTCATCGCGGCGAGGTGTTCCAGCGGGTCGGTTTCGCCCACCTTGTCCACATCTCCCAGCGCGTTAAGCCGGTAAAGCGAATTGTAAACGCCCTTTACCTCCATGCCGTCAGCGGTTTTGCCGCCCAGCGCCCACAAGCGCACTTTGTCCTTGTCGCATTCAGCCGGGAGTTGGGATATAAGCCCCTCTATGCCGCTTCGCAGTTTCGCATCAGCGGCAAGGCGGTCGCTTTCCTCAATCCTCGCCTTGATTTTGTCGAACTCGGCTTTCAGTGTCTTGTAGTTCTTTTCGGCAGTCAACTTTTCCTTTTCCGCTTTTGAGAGTTTGTCCGCTGCATCGCTGTCATCATCATGCCGGTTTGCGGACTCGGCAACCAGCGCGGCGATTTCCTCCGGGGTTTTCCCCAGTTCGACAAACTTTTTCAGCGCATCCGCGTTTGCGCCCAAAGCCTTAAAGGCGGCGAGTTCCTGCCGGTCAGCCCGGTGTCCGTCGCGCTCCGCCTTGAGAGCGGCAAAGGACTTGTCGAAGTCAAGCGAAAACTTCCCGTCCTCGCCTTTGGTTGCGAATTCTCGGGCGAATTCCGGTAAATCTTCCAGCGCTTCGATGTTCAGACCGATGTTAGGCATACAGCAACTTCCTTTCTTTTGGTTCTGCGCCGCACTTTGCGGCAAAGCGATCCGGCGCACTTTACGCCTCGTCTGCCCAATGGAAGCGTTGTCAACTTAAGGAGTGATTAAAGGTAAAAAAAACGGTTGTGGTTGACTTTCAGTCTTTTGATAAATGATAAAATTTTCGAAAAAGAATTTGAAAAGTTAATAAATACAAGTAACATTATAACAGGCAAGCGGAAGTTTGCCTTACCACCTCCAGACCTTCGGACTGGAGTACGGGAGCCGCAAAGCTCCCTGTTTTTTTATAGAGGTTTTATTGATGAAACGCACTATAGTTTACATCGACGGTTTCAATTTTTATTATCGCTGCCTAAAGGATACGTCCTGCAAATGGATCAACTTGGAAAAGTTTGTTCAGGCGTTATTGCCTCCGGACAGGTTTGATATAATCGCAATAAAGTATTTTACTGCTCCTGTAAAGCCTCGTCCCAATGACCCAAACGCTCCTAAAAGACAGAATATATATTGGCGTGCGCTGACGGCTTTCTGCCCCAAAGTGCAAATAATCAAGGGGCACTTTCTTTCACATACGGCCAAACGTCCACTGGCTCCTCCTGAAAAAGGTTGGGCTAACGTTATTCTTACTGAAGAAAAAGGCACCGATGTGAACCTTTCGGTACATCTGTTGAATGACGCATGGCTGGACGCATATGACTGCGCAGCCGTGATAAGTAATGACAGCGACTTGGCTGAGGGAATGCGTTTAGCCAAGAACCGGGGGAAACTCATCGGTTGGCTGGCAACGGTAGACGGGAAACACCATCCATCGCAGGAATTGAGCAAAATAGCCGAATTCCGAAAGACTATACGCAAAAAACTGCTGGCTTCATCACAACTGCCTGAAACCATTCCGGGAACCGAAATTCGCAAACCGGAATCATGGTGATACGCAGACATATAATACAACTTTTCAAGGAGTATTTCCGCGGTCTGCTTGCCGGTTATGTGGTCGCCAGGTGGTTTATTCGCGTTCTGCCGGGGAAGTAGGCGCAACAGATAATGGTTTTAACTTTATTCTATTAAGAACATCTTCGGAACTGGGTTTATTGCAGTTTATCGCAAGTTCAAAGAGTTCCATTTTGTCTTTTATCTCTTTGGTTTTCGCTTCAATTTCTAATTTTATTTCTTGTGTTTTTTGTGGTATTCTGTATTGTTTCCATATAATCATAAAGCCAAAAAAGACCGTTGGCAACAATAAAAGCATAGAAAACAAATAAGTTTTTTCCGTAAATACTCCTGATAAAATGATGGAAATCCCGGACAAAAACGCCGCGACAGAAAAAATCCAATGGAAAGCGGTTAGTGCTGTTTTTAGTGAAGATTTAACAGAATCAATCTCCTTTTTTATTCGCTCTATCTCGTTAAGCCTCATAAAACCAGTCAATTTTTCTGAATTATTGTAATTTTTAAATGCCGTTTCACAAGATGTTTTTAATATAACTAATTCATCAAAGCATTTTTTTATTTCGTCATTGAATTTGGCAGATAGCCATTCATGAATTTTTTCAAAAGAAAACAAAGTATTGATAGTGAAACAAAAAGATAAAAAATCAACCAATGAATCGTATTTAAAAAAAATATCGTTCATTTGGCAAGGCATTCGGCAAAGAAATTATCCAACATTTCGGCTGTTGTGCTATCATTTGCACAAGCGATGGCGCACCGTTTAGCGGCATCCGGCTCGTAACGAAACATTTTTTTATCAGCAACAACAAAATTAAAGAGGATATCTTTCCTAATATTCTCGCGCAGAGCAATGCCCAAATTGCAAAGGGAGTTTTTTCTTGAGGATTCCGCTACTGCTTCTTGAGTACAAATTTCAATTTTGACATTGCGGATTATCGCATCAAAGATAGCATCCAAAATGCGAGATTCACCCCAAACATCTTCAGCTAATTGACGGCAGAATATTTTGACATTGTTTTGGGCATGTGCCAATATCGCCTCAATGATAATCATCGCATGATATTTGCTGCTGTTGAGCATTACTTGAGCCGACTCGTTATCGAACGCCGATTTTATCGCCGCGCGGTATTCTTCAAGGTTTTGAGGTTTTTCGTCAGGCATTCCCTTGTTCTCCTTCTTTTTCGTTTAGTATACCGCCAAAGTAGCAAAAATTAAACTATTTCCGCATCAAGTCGCCGTTACCGCTTACTCCATCTTTGGTATTAAGTCAATAAACAACGGGCTGTCGGGCAGCGGCTTGCCGTTTTCATCGCCGTAACGAAATTCAAAGCAATAGGCGTAAGTATCTCCAAGCAGATAACCGTCTTCGTCTTTCAGCGTGTTCAGCAAATCGCGTCTTTCGCCGATTTCGACCAACTTGCGGCCTTTGTATGTATTTCGGACCAAGTCGTAACCTTGTGATTCTAAAAGTTCAATGATTGTTTCTTTCATTTTATTACTCCCACATCAAGCAACGCATTGTAAGCTTCGTTACCGAAAAAATCAGTCATCCAGCCCCGGCACATGCACGTCTTTGTATTCTTCATAATATTTGGAACCGGGAGAGCGCAACTTGTTAATCGCCTCGGCTATTTCAGCAATGCATTCCGGGTTTTTTATTGCCAAATACTTGTAATCCTGCGGGCTGGAATACAAAATCGTATGGGCAATATCGTAAATATGGTCTTCATGTGTTCCGCACATGCGTTCCTTAAATCCCATATTCGGCCTCCACGATCTGCCTGACAACCAGTCCTTTGGCATCCCTTTCATAAGATACTTCCGTTATTCTTAAATTTCCACCCGGAGGCAAGAGAATTTCCCTTTGGTATGGCACGGCGCTCCCTGCAAAAGCATCTAACGCTTTCGTTTTTTCCGGAACACGTATTTTGTATACCGTGGCCGAACCGCCGTTGTTTCCGGCGAATTGTTCAGCAATGTTTTTGTTAAGCGATGTACTTGTAAAACTTTTCAACGGCATCGTTTTTCCTTTTTGGACTTCGTTAAACATAACCTCAGATCTAATACCTCTCCACACCGTCAGCTCTTCCGTTGTTTCGGATTTTGAAATAGCCGATTTCAGTTTTTCGGTCATATCGTCGAAATACCGGTCGCCTTTCGCGCCGGTGCGCAGATACTTGTTCAGTTCCGCGTAATCATCGGAGCGGGTGTACTGTTCCACCGCGTCGGCTTCCTCTCTTGTCAGCGGTTTCACCCGCTTTATGATTCCGGCCGGGGATTCCCGCGCGAAAGCCGCCTTGTCTCTCTCTTTCAGTTCCTTCACCGTAAAATTCCGTTCCGGATACGGCGGTATGAAGTCGTCCGTTTTCAGGTTTCCCCGCTGCAGTAATTTATACCGTTCCTTACCCAGCCAGTCGCGCTTCTGCTCATCGCTCATATTCTCGAAGTACTCCCGGAACGACATCTTGCCGGAAACGATGGTGTAAGCCGGTTTGCCGGTTCTTTGTTCATATTCCCGCATCGCCTGCCAGTAATATTTTTTCCGGGTGGAGTAAGCGAGGTCTTCCCACTTTTTGCCGGGATATTTCGCCTCGTAATTTCTTTTCGCCTCCGCCATAAAATCGGCGTTCGCCCGCGGTATTTTTCCGCTTTCTCCGCCGATGTCGGTCAGCACCGTTACCGGGATAAGCGTACAGCGGCATGAGGGATGTACAGGTGCGTTCGGATGGAAACTGCCGTCATTCTCCCACCGCTGCCCGTCCAGCCCGGCGCAGGAGGGGCAGGTGCGCCCGTCCAGCGTGGAGAGCCATTCAATGCCGATAACGCTGTCCTTGTTGTCGCGGAAATACTGGTCTTTCGCATCGTTGCTTATGCCGGAGCACAGCGTTCTCGCAAGGTTTCTCGCATGGGCGCGGTTGGTTGAAAGCAGTCCGTCCGAGTAGTTGTTTTGCGCCGTTCCCATTATCTTCGCGGTCATCGTTTCGATGTCCCATCCCTCGCTTATCCCCCGGTTCACCATGTTCGCAATGCGTTCAACGTCAGCGTCCGCGGTGTGCGTCCACCATTGCGCCCACGTCTTGCCGCCGGACAGCGAATTGGTAAGCAGTTTGACCGCTTCCGGGCGGGTCAGTCCTTTGGTCAGAGCCGTACCGGCGGCCTCGGCCTCCAGCACCGCCTCCTCCGGCTGCAGCGCATCGGCGGTTTCGGCTGAATGTCCGGCTGAATACTCAAACAGCCACATCTGCCCGGCAACCGTATCCGGTGTCAAATCAAACCCGCTCCCGGCAAACCCCAGCATGGAAAGCGTAAGGCGGCGCATCCATTTCCCCTCGTTCCCGGCAAGTTCTTCCGCTTCCCTGCGGATCTTCCTCTGCGCCCTCGCGTAAGCGTTGACGCGGATAGACTCAAGTTGCTTGCGGATGGATTCAAGCTGTTTCAGCCCGGCGGCGGTATTGTGACGAAACTTAAGCGTTCCAAGTTGTTCACGGATATAGGCAATCGTTCTGCGGTCGGCATCATCAAGCTCGTCAACTACAATCTGTCCCCAAGCAGAACCCAATCGCTGCAGGTCAGCCTGATGCTGTGCAATCTGTTTCCTCAAATCAGCGGCAGTCTGTTTCGGCATAAAAAAACTCCCCTCTCGCCAAAAGAGGGGAGTTGTCAACCCGCCGACTGCCTATTTACTCTTTTTTTTACTCAAAATCATCTTAATGATTCTTTTACTCGGTTTTACATTCAGTTCCCGGTCATCAAGCACCGTTTCTTTTCTTTTTTCAGCCATTTCTTTTTCCTCCCCAAGTTCGGAATTACGGCAAGTCGTGAATAATTTCGAATTCACCGTTTTCAAGCCATATCAGCGCGTCATCCGGGTCTGTGTAAAACTCTTCATCAAGTTCAATCAGATATATCGCCGGCTTTCGCCCGCCGTCGTCATCGTATTCGACAATCGCGCCGGTGAATCCGTTCGCCTTGATTTTCACTCTGGAATATACGGGATACAATTCGTTCATATTCTACTCCTTGTCTTGTTTTTTGGGGAAAGCGGTAATAAATCTCGGTACGTTGTCTCCTTTGTCTATTTGCCATCCGGTTGCGACCCGCGCTTTTTTGCCAATTCCGATAGTCATATCTACTCTGTATATCTTGTGACCGTATCTGTTGACTTTCACTTTGACAGCATTGTTGTTGCGCAATCCTTTTCTAATGTCGGCTTCCATTCGCGCATGATTCTTCAT
>JAZRUY010000067.1:0-5462 GCA_045598845.1 Victivallaceae bacterium | reverse complement strand
CCAGTCTGCGGTTGACCGTCCGCTCCTCCTCCAGACCGTGGTCCATGAGTTCGAGGAAAAAATTGTCCCGGCCGAGAATGCCGCAATATTCATCGAGAGCCTTTTCCGCCGCCTTGTCGTTGCCGTCGAGCAGATAACGGGGAATCTCGCCGGCGATGCAGGCGGAAAGCCCGATGATGCCGTCATGGTACTGACGGAGCAGCTCCTTGTCGATCCGGGGCTTGTAATACATGCCGTTGCGGTAAGCCTCGGAAATCAGTTTGCACATATTCCTGTAGCCGGTGTTGTTTTCGCAGAGCAGAATCAGGTGGAAACCCTTGGGGCAGGGCTGCAGCGGCGAGCGGTCTTCGCGGGAGCCGGAGGCCATATACATTTCACAGCCGATCACCGGATGCAGTCCGGCATCGGTCAGAGTCCGGTGAAAATCCTCGGCGCCGCCGACATAGCCGTGGTCGGTCACCGCGCAGCAGGTCATATCGTTTTCCCGCATCAAATCCACCAGCCCGGCGGGAGTGCAGGCGCCGTCGAGCATGCTGTAGTGGGTATGCAGGTGAAGATGAACAAAATCAGAAGGCATAAAAACTCCGGAAATAATATTTAATTTCAATAAACCGGCGGCGAATAAAACAAGCGGCACGCTACCGGAGTAACTTACTCCGGCACGGCGTCTTTTTCAATTCCGCCGGACGCGGTCAGCGCAATTTTATAAGGTTGAAAAGGCCGGGGTTCTTTTCGCCGCCGATGCCGTCGCCCCAGTGCAGCCAGCCGCGCCGGACGCCGCCGCGGTAATCGTTGAGCAGCACCGAAGCGTACAGCACGCCGCCGGGATCGAGTTTCGGCATGCCGTTTTCGGCGCGGTCCAGATTTATGATGTAGTACCGGCGGCCGTCCGGACGGCGCACCGTGCGCACCGAGGAGGCGCGGCACAGGCCGCCTGGCGTGCCGGAAATAAGGTTCTCATCGTAATGCCGGAACACCGCCGGTTCTCCGGCAACCGTACCGGCGCTGATCTCGCTGAACGCGGCGCCGCGGTTGAACTGCCAGGCGATTTGCGCCGAATTGCCCCGCCACATTTCAACCGCAGGGTAGGGCTGGTCGAAATCCCCGCCGTCGGCCGTGATGACAAACTGCAGAGTGTCGCCGCTGTAGAACACTTTGAAACCGGCGCGGAAACCGGCGGTGGATTCACCGTCTTCCGCCGACCATTGATCCAGCGGCATGAACAGTTCAGGATCCTTGTCCAGATCAGATTCGGTGATAATTCCGCGTTCGGCGGTGATCTCGCCGGCGCATTTCCAGCCGAGCAGGGGGAGGACGAGCGGTTCGGCGTTGCCGTCGCGGTCGCGGATTTCCAGCATCGCCGGAGCGTAACCGGTCAGGCGCACTCCGGAAAGGTCGGCGCGCAGGCGGTATTCGGCGCGGGAGTGCGGCGGAAGCGTTATTCCGTCAGGCAACCCGGTGATATCCCCGGCGCCGGCGGGAGCCGATATTTCCGGCGCGACGGTCAGCGCCGCATCGCCGAGATTCCAGAATACCAGCCGGAAACCGGCCCGGGCAGGGTCCCGGAAGAGATAACCGTCGCGGTACCAGAAGGTTTCCGGGGTGTCGATGAGATGCTGGATGACCGCCGGTTTTGCCGGCGCCGGATCGGCGGTGAACTCATCCGCGACACGTTTCAGCCGCATGGCGCCGGTATCGCCGCTGACCAGCGGAAGAATTTCCTCCGCAACGCCTTCCAGATACCAGAACTGTTCGTCTCCGTCCCATGCGCGGCAAGCCTCAAGATCCCGGCCGTCGATGCCGTAACGGCCGCGGTAACGCAGTTCCGCCGGCAGTTCCACCCGCGCTTTTTTATCCGTGCCGGTGAACAGGGTTACGACCGCCCGGACGCCGTCGCTGAACACCCGGGCGCGCTTGACGCCGGGCACCGGAACGGACAGATCACCGCGGTATTCCAGCCCGCCCAACAGACGCGCGGCGGCGGCGTAAGCGGCCAGCGAGCGCATCGGGGTATGACAGAGATCCATGACGCCGAAATTCTTGTCGAATTCATCGTAGTAGGCGAATACGAACAGATACACTCCGGCGATGCCGCAGGCGCGGTATTCCGCGGTTTTTGCGGCGATGCTGACCGCGGCGGCGGTGTCGTCGGATTCCGAAGCCCGGCCGGGACCGCGTTTCCACGGGCAGCCGAATTCGGTCACCAGCAGCGGCAGCCCCGGATTGCGGCTGTCACGGACCGCGGCGCGGTAGGCGCGCACCTGTTTTTCAACGCCTTCGGGATCGCCGTAATAATGAAAACTGAGGCTTCCGGCATGGTCGGCGGCGCCGTTGCGGCAGTGACCGGCCAGCAGACTGACGGAAGGCGCGGCGGCGGCAAACGCTCCGGAAACGATTTCCGCTTTTGTTCCGGATTCCGCCAGACCGTACAGCACCGCCCGGCGGACCGACGCGGCCTGATCGCCCGGCATGCCGTTGCCGAACCCGATGTCCGGCTCGTTCCACACTTCCAGCCCGCGCCAGTACGGAGCCAGCGCCGCGGCGATCTTCTTCCACGAAGCGGCGGCGGAGTCCAGTTCGGTCGGATACACATACGCTCCGGCATCGGCGAACAGAGGATAATCCGGCCGGTGCATCCAGACCGGAGCGTCGTGAAACAGTTCAAGAATTTTTATCCCGCGGGCGGCCGCCTCCCGGTGAATATCCAGCAGTCCGGCGCCTGGACCGAAGGGCAGGGTGAAGTCGATTTCCGGATCATCCGGGGAGGGCTGCAGACGGTGCCAGCGCAGCCGGTCGCGGATCTCGGCGATGCCGCAGTGGACGAGAATATCCATATACGCGGTGAAAACCGGCCGGTCGGAAAAAACCTTGAACTCATTGAAACAGCAGTCCATGCCGAAGAAACGGTCGGCATGCTCCGTACCGGCGCGCGGCGACACTATGACCCCGATGCGCTGACCGCCGTCCACCGTGTATTCGTAAAAACCGTTGCTGGCAGGCGGGGCGGGGAGAGCAAGCCGGCCGCCAGGTTCCGGGACGGCGGTGCCGGATAATACGGTCCGGCCGGCGTAATCGCGGCAGACGTACCCGGCGGGGCAGGGAATGTCACCGCCGGCGGAGGAACGCAGGATAACCGCTTCCCGGTTATCCGCGGAGCGGACCAGATCCGCCGGATTCACCGGGGTGAGGGCGGGCAACTCCGCGGCGGTCAGGATAAAAGGAAAAAGAAAAAACGCGGAAAAAAACAATGAAGAAAAAGTGTTCATACCTGTTTTACGCACGGCAGCCTCCTGTTAATGCGGATGTTAGCGCGATCCGCAGCACCTCCACGGTCCAGTCCACATCGGAGCCCGCCCGGTGCGCCCGCATGCCGGGGGCGGTTTCCAGACCGAAACGGCCGCGCAGATAGCGCAGACTGTAACTCGGCAGCCCCGGATGAGTGCGGCGGAGCAGCCTGACGGTGTCGATGGTTTTGCCGTTCCACAACTGCCGGCCGCAGCGGGCCAGCGATTCCTGCAGAAAGCCGAGATCGAAAAAGGCGTTGTGCGCCACCAGGGTGGATTTTTGCGCCAGCGCCATGAATTCAACCGCCGCAGTATTGAAATCGGGGGCGTCCGCCACCATTGCATCGGTAATATGATGAACAGCGGTCACCCGGCGCGGAATACCCCGGCCGGGATTGATCAGCGAATGATAGCGGGTGCGGGTGCCGTCCAATTCTATACGGACGGCGGCGATTTCCACAATCCGGTCGTTAACCGGACTCATCCCTGTGGTTTCAAGGTCAAAGACGGTGAACGGACCGTAACTGCACCAGTCAGTCGGCATAGCCTTCCGGATGGGAGAGCTGCCATTTCCAGGCAGATTCGATGATGGCCTCGGCGGACTCGAAACGGGGTTTCCAGCCCAGTTCCGCCTTGATGCGGTCGCTGCAGGCGATCAGCCGGGCAGGGTCGCCGGGACGGCGCGGAGCCAGCTCGAACGGGACTTTTCTGCCGGTGACTTTTTCCGCCGCGGCGATTATTTCGCGTACCGAAAGACCGTTGCCGGTGCCGAGGTTGTAATGCCCGCTGCGCGGAGCGGACAACGCCAGCTCGTGCGCCTGGGCCAAATCCAGAATATGGATGTAATCGCGGATGCAGGTGCCGTCCGGAGTATCGTAATCATCGCCGTAAACCATCATCCTGTCGCGCTTGCCGCGCAGAGTCTGAAGCACGATGGGGATGAGGTGACTTTCCGGCCGGTGGTCCTCGCCGAAATTCGGCGTGGCGCCGGCGGCGTTGAAATAACGCAGCGCGGCATATTTCATGCCGTGGATTTTACTGTACCAGGAAAGCACCTTTTCAAAACAGAGCTTGGATTCCCCGTACGGATTGATGGGAACCTGACGGTCGTCCTCGCGGATGGGAACCGCCTCGGGCTGCCCGAAAGTGGCGGCGGTGCTGGAGAACACGAACATT
The DNA here is from genome assembly GCA_045598845.1 of Victivallaceae bacterium. Taxonomy (GTDB): domain Bacteria; phylum Verrucomicrobiota; class Lentisphaeria; order Victivallales; family Victivallaceae; genus JAZRUY01. The sequence goes on along the minus strand of JAZRUY010000067.1, from coordinate 1,002 downwards.
TTAACCCCGCCCTCCACCGCGGCGTCAGCCAGATTGATGCCGTTGGCGAGATTGTTGCGGAAATATTTGGACGGATTGGTCATGGATTCGCCGACCAGCGAAAAGGCGGCGAAATGCATCACCGCGTCGAAACCGCCTTTCAGGCACACTTTCCGTATCAATCCGCGGTCGTCCAGATTGCCCTGCACGAATTCCGCCCGCGGATCCACCGCCTGCCGGTGCCCGGTGATAAGACCGTCGAAAACCGTTACTTCGTACCCGTGGTCCAGCAGATACTCCGTACAGGCGCTGCCGATGTAACCGGCGCCTCCGGCAACCAGAACTTTCTTCATTTCCAACTCCGTTTCATCTGTAATCCGCAAATGTGAAAAAATGCCAAAACTTTTTATGCGTTAATGCGTTAAGTATAATATAATCCGAAAACGGCGGTTTTTCCACTTTTACAACGATACCGGCTTCCGGCCGATTCGTCCGTTAATTCAACTTATTAAATTTAATTAGATTTAACACAACCAAGATTATTTGTAATTATTGTCGGATTACACGCCTTAATCAACCAAAATATCTTCAGTAATTGTTGTCAGATTACAGGCCCGCTCCGGTCGTAAATCTTAATGCAGGGGCAGGGTTATCAGCGGTGTTTCCACCTCAATAAACAAATGTAATGTCGCATAATCGTGATTATGTTAAGTTTAATCCCGGTTTTATGAACAGGGGGTAAAACCGGTTCCGGGAACGCGATTTCGAGGTGAAACAGTTGCGAAAACAGGCGGCCGCCGGTATTTTATCAAAGTGTGTTTTTTATCCAGTTATTAACCGGACGGATTACTTTACGGTTATGATTAAAGATTATGACGTGGTGGTGGCCGGCGCCGGCCATGCCGGATGCGAAGCGGCTTTCGCGGCCGCCAATTACGGCGCCAAAGTGCTGCTGACGACTCTGCATCTCGACCATGTGGCGCAGATGAGCTGCAATCCCGCGGTGGGCGGAATCGCCAAGGG
>JAZRUY010000066.1:0-10895 GCA_045598845.1 Victivallaceae bacterium | reverse complement strand
AAACAATTTCGGACCGAAAAGTCATCCCGCCATAGTCTTTTTTCGCACTTCGTGCGAAAAAAGACGACGGCGGACGGGTGTTATAATTCATCAGGATATGTTACTCGACCTATCCGGACGGGTCTTATTACCACAAAATTCTCTTACTTACTGACCTCCGGACACATCAGTCTTACTACCGCAAAATTCTCTTACTTACTGACCAAACGGGAGCGCGCCCCCGTCATCCGTAACACTCAACAGGATCAGCGTCACGACAGACCACTGACTTTCCGGCCTCAAAAACAATTTTGAGCCGGAAAGTCATCACGCCATAGTCTTTTTTCGCACTTATCGTGCGAAAAAAAAGACGACGGCGGACGGGTGTTACTACCACAAAACTATCTTACTCGACATATCCGGATGGGTGTTACAATTCATCAGGATATGTTACCCGACCTATCCGGACGGGTGTTATGACCACAAAATTCTATTACTTGCCCAGTCTGATCTGTTGCGGTATGTTATCTTAAATCGTATTTTTGTACTTCTTCTTCTGTATCCGGAATCTGATTTATGCGGTTTTATTATGTTTATATTCTGACGGACGAGCGTACCGGCTCTCACTATTATATCGGATATACCGAAAATCTGGAATCCCGTCTGGCGCAGCATAATGCCGGGGAAGTCGCGCATACGTCAAAACTGCGCCCGTGGAAGATACATACCGCAGTCTGCTTTACTTCCGAAGATAAAGCCAGGGCATTCGAGACTTATCTGAAAAGCGGCTCCGGGCGCGCCTTCGCCAAACGGCACCTTTGATTTTTTCGGCTGATTGCCGAAAAAAATCATCCTGACTTTCGGAACCAAAGGTAAAGGGGGGCATGTCAGACACATTTCAAGCGATACACCAATGGCAACAGCAAACGATTTTTACAATACGGCCACTCATAACTGTGTATCAGAACGAAACATTGGCGACAAAGGAAAGATAGCGACATTACGCGATGGAACAACGGTTTCATTGCGGGAAGCCTCTTCTTCCGATGGGTCTCCGGCGATTGAGATAAAAATCTCTTTCCCTGGACGTGTTAAAAGTCAAAAAATACACTTTGTTAAGGAGAAAAAACAATGATTACGACCAGAAACACAATTCCTCAAGATACGCTTGATGTCCTTAAAAGTAGTAAGGGCCTCGTACTCGAAACTGTTCTCTATACGGATACGGGAAATCCGGTTCGAATGACCTCCTACGGGGTGGTTGTACTTCGTTTCAAAGATTTCGACATCGAACTTTGGAACGAGGAGCAGACGGATATTCCGGGAAAGCTGACGGATCTTGCCAAAATCCGAATTCATGTGAACGTCAATCAGGATATCAAATCACCGCTTGGTCAAAAAGACGAAAGCGGAAAATTTGTTCCAGGTGATTTCCTTCCGATAGAAGTCCATAAAACAATTGACGGAATCACGATTCAAAATGAAATGGTTAAATGTTTTGATGCCAAAGGCACGGAACAATTTGAATTTGACAATACTCGTGCAATTGTGATTTCTCTCGGCGGAAAATTCCTTCACATTGTAAAGGACTGCTCTTGGTCGGAGATATGGGATATTTCTATAAAAGAAACAGAAATCCTCGAAAAGTCCTCTGAATGGGAAAATGATGAAGATTCATCTTATGAGGTATATCCGTATTCCCAGGTGTTGTAAAATCGACAAATTCCGCATCACGACCGATTAAAATTCATTTCGGCAGACTTTGCAAGGTCTGCCATAAGCAAAAAAATCAATACCACTGACTTTCCGGCTCAAAATAGTTTTTGAAGCCGGAAAGTCACCTATTTGTCGTGACGCTGATATTATGGAATATTACAGATTAAATTCCGCGCTCCCCGTTTGTTTGGGGAAGTAATGAAATTTGGTCAGAACATAAAAAAACAAGTAACAGAATTTTGCGGGAACAACACCGGTGTTGCCGCCGCGGAATTCCGTTGCTTGACAAACCGCGGTCTGTCGCATTATGTTTGTTCCGGCATACGATTTTAATTTTTCAACAGGAGGTAGCGCGCGGCATAACATTACTCTGAAAAACGACCGCTGATTGTAAACGTCCGTCTCTGAATCACCACTTCAAAAATCGACGTTTGTAGCTATTCTTTTGCAATCAGGATGTCCATACCCGCGAGGTATGGCACATTCTGTTGTGTGTGAATAGTTACACGCGCTTGTGGTGAGCGTAGAGACGGCACATCTTCGGAATGTGCCTCTTTTTTTGCGCCGTTTCCGGAGTTCGCCGGCGGCCGTTCAGCGGAGCCGCGCCGGACGGGGAAGCGGAAATGGCGGAAGAACAGGAAACCCTGGTGAAGAGCCGGGCGCGGGTGGCTGACCACGGCGAGGTTTTCACCCCCCGGCGCATTGTCCGCGCCATGTGCGATCTGGTCCGCGGTGAAACCCTGCGCATCGACTCCCGTTTTCTCGAGCCCGCCTGCGGCGACGGCAATTTCCTCGCCGAAATTCTCCGCCGCAAACTGGAGGAGGTTCAGCGCCGCTACCGCCGCTCCGCCTTCGACTACGAGCGCTTTTCGCTGCTGGCGCTGGGGTCGCTCTACGGGGTGGATATTCTGGCCGACAACGCCGCCGCCTGCCGTGAACGGCTGTTCGGCATCTGGAACGCCGCCTACACCGCGGCCTGCGGCGCCGGATGCGCTCCGGCGGTGCGGGAATCCGCCCGCTTCATCCTGAGCCGCAACATCGTCTGCGGCAACGCGCTGACTCTGCGCCGGACGGATGACCGGCAGCGCGGCACCGGCGAACCCATCGTCTTTTCCGAATGGTCGCTGCCGGGCAACGACGCCTACTTTCTGAGGCGCGACTACACTTTCGAAAACCTGCTGAACGGGAACGCGCACCCCGATCTCGCCCATACCGGGCCGCTGCTGCCGGAGGAACCCGAACCGGAGCAGGGGGAACTGTTCGAAGACGCGGCCGCCGCTCCGGCGGAGAGCGAAGCGCCGCTGAAGGAAATCCGCCGCCACTACCGGAGGTTAGCCGATCATGACTGAACCCGCCGCCGTCCACAACCCCGATGTGCTGAGCTGCCTCGCCAACCTCTCCAGCGATGAGGTGTTCACCCCGCCGGCGGTCGCCAACGCCATGCTGGATCTGCTGCCGCCGGAACTCTTCCGCTCGCCGGACACCGCCTTTCTGGACCCGGCCTGCAAGAGCGGGGTGTTTCTGCGCGAGATCGCCCGGCGGCTGGTCGCCGGCCTGGCGGACACCATCCCGGATCTGGAGCGGCGGGTGGAGCATATCTGCCGCCGGCAGCTCTTCGGCATCGGGATAACCGGGCTGACCGCACTGATGAGCCGCCGCTCGCTCTACTGCTCCAAATACCCGAACTCCAAATACTCGGTTTGCCGCTTCGGCGACGCCGAGGGCAATATCCGCTTCCGCGTTACGAACCACGAATGGCAAAACGGCCGCTGCGAAATCTGCGGCGCTCCGCAGGACGTTTTCGGTGATGCCGGCCGCGGGGAAAGCCTGGAAAACCATGCCTACGAATTCATCCATGCCGCCAATCCGGAGGAGATCTTCAATATGAAATTCGATGTGATCATCAGCAATCCGCCGTATCAACTGAGCGATGGTGGCGGAAATGGTGCAAGCGCTATGCCTATTTATCATATGTTTGTTCAGCAAGCAATGAAATTAAAGCCGACTTATTTGACAATGATTACCCCATCTCGCTGGTTTACTGGGGGCAAAGGCTTAGATGAATTCAGAGATCAAATGTTACATGATGATAGGCTTAGAATTATTCATGATTTCCCTGAAGCAAATGATTGTTTCAGAGGGGTTCAAATAAAGGGAGGCGTTTCATATTTCCTTTGGGAACGGGATAATAAAGGTAAATGCAAGGTGTTTTCACACAAAGGAAATGTCGTATCAAAGCCATGTACAAGAACTTTATTAGAAAAAAATTGTGATACCTTTATTCGTTATAATGAAGCCATAGAAATTTTACATAAGATTCAAGTACTAAATGAACAATCCATGATGGATTTAGTTAGTGTAAGAATGCCATTTGGAATACCAAATACATACAAAGGAAATAAACAAAAAACATCTTCTGATGATGTCATTATTTACGTTAGTGGAAATGATAGAGATGTGCGTGGAACAACAGCTTATGTCCCTAAAAAAGAAATAAAGAAAGGGAAAGATATGATTCCATGGCATAAAGTCTATATTTCAAAAGCTGGTAGCGGAAGTGATACCTTCCCGCACCCCATATTAACCCAACCTTTTTACGGAGAACCTCAAACAGTATGCAATGAAAGTTATTTAGTTATTGGCAAATTTCCTGATAAAAAAACTTGCCAAAATGTTATAAGTTACATTTCGACTCAATTCTTTAGATTTTTAGTATTACTTAAAAAGAATTCTCAAAATGCTGCAAGAGGAGTATATCAACTTGTCCCAGTTCAGGATTTCAGCAAGCCGTGGACGGATGCGGAACTTTATGAAAAATACGGGCTGACCCAGGCGGAACAGGAATTCATCGAGTCGATGGTCCGGCCGATGGATACGGCGGAGGGCGGCGGCGATGGCGAATGAATTCACGCTGCGCGGCCGGCCGGAATGCACCCCGACCATCTACGGCTACATCCTGCCGGGAGCGCCGGACCATGACGGCTGCATCAAGATCGGCTACACCGTCCGCACGGCGCGGGAGCGTATCGCCGAGCAGACCCGCACCAGCGGGATGAAATACAAAATACTGTTCCGGATTCCCGCCATGCGCGCCGACGGCACCGTCTTCGGCGACCGCGCCGTGCACCGGGCGCTGGAGCGGATGGGCTGCCCACGGCTGGAGCCGGACAATCCGCGCTGCGAATGGTTCCGCTGCACCGAGGCGCAGGCGCTCGCCGCCGTCGAATCGGCGCGCTCCGGGGAGTATTTCGGCGCGGAGCGCACCCTGTGCTTCGCCATGCGGCCGGAGCAGCGGCGCGCGGTGGAAAAGACCGCGGAGTATTTCCGGAGCGAAAAACAGCGGCAGCCCGACGCCGCGCCCAAATTTCTGTGGAACGCGAAAATGCGCTTCGGCAAGACCTTCGCCGCCTATCAGCTGGCGAAGGAGATGGGATTCCGCCGTATCCTGATCCTGACCTTCAAGCCGGCGGTGGAGTCGGCCTGGGCGGAGGATCTGGCCCGCCATACCGGTTTCGAAGGCTGGCAGTTCGTCTCCAACCAGGACGCCGGGAATCAGAACATCGATATCGATCAGGAATACGCGAAAGCCGACCAATCCGGACCGATTGCGGTCTTCGGTTCCTTCCAGGACCTGCTGGGCACCAACGATAACGGCGGCATCAAGGCCAAGAACGGATTCATCCACCGGAACCGCTGGGATCTGGTGATATTCGACGAGTACCACTACGGCGCCTGGCGCGAGAACGCCAAAAATCTGTTCAAGTCCGGCGACGAGGAGGAGGAAAGCGATTTCGACCCCGAGAAATACAAGCGCGACGAGGCCGACAACGCGGTCAACGAATCCTTTCTGCCCATCACGGCGGAGCATTACCTGTTCCTTTCCGGCACCCCGTTCCGCGCCCTCAACTCCGGGGAATTCATCGAGGAGCAGATTTTCAGCTGGACCTACTCCGACGAGCAGCGAGCCAAGGAGGAATGGAAGCCCGGCGACGGCCCCAATCCCTACGCCGCGCTGCCCCGCATGGTGATGTTCACCTACAGAATTCCGGACAGCATCCGCCAGATCGCCGTGCAGGGGGAATTCAACGAATTCGACCTCAATCTGTTTTTCGCCGCCGAAGGGAGCGGGGAGAACGCCCGTTTCAAATACGAAAACGAAGTGCAGAAATGGCTGGATCTGATCCGCGGCGCCTACCTGCCCTCCGGAGTGGACGATCTTAAACTCGGGCAGAACCGGCGGCCGCCCATGCCGTATTCCGATGTCACGCTGCTCAACGTACTGCGGCACACCCTGTGGTATCTGCCGAGCGTGGCCGCCTGCGAGGCGATGGCGAATCTGCTGAAAAAGCGGAACAACATCTTCTATAAAGATTACGAGGTGATCGACTGCTCCGGGCCGAAGGCCGGCATCGGAGCGGAGGCGCTGGAAACAGTGCTGGGCAAGATCGGCGACCCGCTGAAAACCAAAAGCATCACCCTGTCGTGCGGCAAACTCACCACCGGCGTGACCGTCCACCCCTGGAGCGGTGTTTTCATGCTCCGCAACCTCAAAAGCCCGGAGACCTATTTCCAGACCGCCTTCCGCGCCCAGTCGCCCTGGACGGTGCGGGACGACGACGGCGAGGAAATAATCATGAAGCCGGAATGCTTCATCTTCGATTTCGCGCTCGACCGGGCGCTGCGGCAGATCTCCGACTACAGCCGCCGGCTGAATGTGGGAGACAGCGACCCGGAAGCCCGGGTGGCGGAGTTCACTAAGTTTCTGCCGGTGCTGGCCTACGACGGCTCCACCTGGCGCCAGATCAGCGCTTCCGACATCCTCGACATCGCCATGGCCGGCACCAGCGCCACGCTGCTGGCGCGGCGGTGGGAGTCCGCGCTGCTGGTCAATGTGGATAACGACACCCTGCGCAAACTGCTGGCCAGCCCGGAGGCGATGCGGGCGCTGGAGAAAATCGAGGGATTCCGCAGCCTGAACCGCGACATCGAGACGATTCTGACCAAATCCGACGCGGTGAAAAAAGCCAAGGCCGAACCGGGAAAAATGTCATCGCGGGAAAAGCGGGAACTCACCGAGGAGGAACGCGAGTTAAAGAGCAAACGGAGACAGATTCAGGAGAAACTGATAAAATTCGCAGCCCGGATTCCGGTGTTCATGTACCTCTCCGATTTCCGCGAGCGGTCGCTGAAGGATGTGATAACCCAGCTGGAACCGGATCTGTTCCGCCGGGTTACCGGTCTGGAAATCAGCGATTTCGATCTGCTCTGCGGCCTCGGGCTGTTCAACGCCAGCCTGATGGACGACGCGGTTTACAAATTCAAGCGCTACGAGGATGCCAGCCTGGAATACACCGGCATCAACCGGCACGCCGCGGACAGCCGGGTGGGCGGCTTCGAGACGGCGGTCAGCCGCGAAACCTACCGGCAGATGTTCCCGGAAACGGCAACCGCCGCCGCGGCCGCAGCAACGCCGCCGGAGCCGGTGAGCGGCGCGCCGGTGGACTGGAGCGGAATCACCTGCGGCGCCGCGGTAATCCACCGCAAACTGGGGCCGGGAAAAATAGTGCAATTCGCAAACCGCCGCACCAAGATGAAGATACAACTGGAGCGCGGCGGCGAGAAAATGCTGGATTTCCCCGGCGCCTTCGCCTCCGGAACAGTGACGCTGAAACCGTTAACACTTCCAGACCAAACCGGGAGCGAGGAATTTAATCCGTAATATTCTTTAAGATCGCCGTCACGGCCGGCGAAGCCGGACGGGTGTTATAATTCATCAGGATATGTTACTCACCCCCGAAATCCGGCAAAAGCCGGACCGTATAACGGAACTGCCGACGGCGGCTCACCTTCGACCGCTGTTGAACACTTTGGCATATTATACGGTTTTTGTTCAATAGCGCCCCGCCGTCCGTCCTCCGGCGCAAAAAAACCGGTTCCGCGCTTGCATTGTCGTTTGCCGGGTAATATATTAAGTTGTTTCAGCCGCGCTGCGGTTGTTGCCATTGGATGCGGGGGAGTAGCTCAATTTGGTTAGAGTACCACCCTGTCACGGTGGATGTTGCGGGTTCGAGCCCCGTCTCTCTCGCCATTTTTCGGCGCGCATCCCCGGCAGCGGCAGCGGAACGGCGGGAATGATGATGGCGCGGGGGAGTAGCTCAATTTGGTTAGAGTACCACCCTGTCACGGTGGATGTTGCGGGTTCGAGCCCCGTCTCTCTCGCCATTTTTTCCGCAGTACGGATTGCAAAACGGTCCTGTCCGCGGTATATTCGGGGTTGTGAATACGGGCGTATAGCTCAGTTGGTTAGAGCGTCACGTTGACATCGTGAAGGTCATAGATTCGAGTTCTATTACGCCCACCATTTTTACCTGATCAGCTGCGGAAACGCGGCTTTTTTTATTTCACATCGCGGGAATAGCAAGTGGAAGAATTCGACAGCATCATCGGCATGGCTTTGGCGGAGGAGCCGCTGGGGCGGAATGAACTCGAAGTTCTGCTGCGGGCGGATGCCGGACAGGCGCAGTTGCTATTTCAGGCGGCCCGGAGTATGAGAGCCCGTTGCACCGGAAACCTGATTTACCTGCGCGGCCTGATCGAAATCAGCAACGTATGCACCCGCGACTGCCTCTACTGCGGCATCCGCCGGAGCAACTTCAAGGCGCACCGCTATACTTTGGATGAAGACGGGATCGCCGCCGCCGCCCGGCGCGCCGCCCGGCTCGGTTACGGCTCCGCGGTGCTGCAGGCCGGTGAACGGCGGGATGAATCCTGGGTGGAAATGATCGGACGCGCCGTCCGGCGCATCGCGGCGGAAAACGGACCGGACTTCGGCATCACCCTGTCTTTGGGCGGGCAAAGCGAAGAAACCTACCGGCGCTGGAAGGCGGCCGGGGCGCACCGCTATCTGCTGCGCATCGAGGAGGCGTCGCCGCGGCTTTTCGCCGCCGTCCACCCCGCGGGATACAGCATCGCCGAACGCCGCAGGGCCCTGACCGCGCTGCGCAAGACCGGATATCAGGTCGGCACCGGCGTGATGTCGGCGCTGCCCGGGCAAAACGAAACGGATCTGGCGGAAGATCTGCTGTTCTTCAAGAGCATCGATGCCGATATGATCGGCATGGGGCCGTACATTCCCCACCCGGATACCCCGCTGGCGCGGGAAGCCGGCGGCTGGAATCCGGAAAAGGCGCTGTTTACCGGGCTGAAAATGATCGCGGTCTGCCGGCTGCTGCTCCGGGATGTCAATATCGCCAGCACCACCGCCCTGCAGTCGCTTTCTCCGGACGGACGGGCGCTCGGGCTGCAGGCCGGAGCCAATGTGATCATGCCCAATATCGGACCGGACGAGCGCAAAAGGGACTATCTGCTGTATGCCGGGAAACCGGTAACCGACGAGGGAACGGAAGCGGCCCGGAAGGCGCTGGAAAGCGAAGCGCTGGCGGCCGGCGCGGAAATCGCCCGGGGGATAAGCGGCGATCCGCGGCATTACCTTGAAAGGCTGAAACAACCGGGCGGCGATGCGGAACTAATACATAAAAAACCTTGAAATGTACATAAAAACAAAATATATTATAGGTTATGGAAAAACGGATTAAAACATCTGTGTCCGGCGGCGCGGCGGCGGTGCTGCTGCTGGTATCCGGCTGCGCGGTGCAGAACAACTATCTGGTACCCGATGATTTCGCCAAATATGCGGAATCCGAGGGAATAAAGGTAACTCAGTCGCGGGTGCTGGATGCGGATATTTTCCGTTGTACGGTGGCGAGATCCTACACCATCGAGGAGCAGGAACTGTTCGTGCTCAAATACGATATCAGCGCCGCGCCGCAGCGCCGGACGCTGGAGAGGATCAAAGAGCACGGTTGTGTTTACTTTCAGGGCATACCGCTGCCGGCGAAAATCCACGGCTCGTTTGTGTTCGTGCTGTGGGAGAAGAATCCGGCCAAGCGCAGAATTCTGAAAGCGATTGAAAAATTCGAGTAGTGTTTTTCATCTCAAAATCCGTCCGGAGAAAGAAGAGTTGCGGAATCCGGGCGTGAGAAGAAGTAAGTCATGGAAGAAAAAGCAAGAAGGGAAGAAGAAAACATGGCACAGGTAAAGTACGTTTATTCATTCGGCGCAGGGGAAACCGAAGGCAATGCCAATATGCGCGAACTGCTGGGCGGCAAAGGCGCCAATCTCGCGGAAATGGCCTCGCTGGGGCTGCCGGTACCGCAAGGATTCACCATAACCACCGAGGCCTGCACCCGTTACTACGACGACGGAAAAAAGATCGGCGACGACATTCAGGCGCAGATCATGGATTATGTGGCCAAACTGGAAAAAAGTTCCGGCAAGAAGTTCGGCGATCAGGACAATCCGCTGCTGGTTTCGGTGCGTTCCGGCGCCCGCGCCTCGATGCCGGGCATGATGGATACCATTCTCAACCTCGGCCTCAACGAAACCGTGGTGGAGGCGCTGGCCAAAAAGTCCGGCAACCCCCGCTGGGCGTGGGACTGCTACCGCCGTTTCATCCAGATGTTCTCGGATGTGGTGATGGAAGTCGGCAAGAAATATTTTGAAAAACTCATCGACGAGATGAAGGCCGAACGCGGAGTGACCCAGGATGTGGAACTCACCGCAGATGACCTCAAAGAACTCGCCGGACAATTCAAGGCTGAATACAGAAGCAAGATCGGCAGTGATTTCCCGAGTGATGCCAAAGTGCAGCTCTTCGAGGCGATCAAGGCGGTGTTCCGCAGCTGGGACAATCCGCGCGCCAACGTGTACCGCCGCGACAACGACATCCCCTATTCCTGGGGTACCGCGGTGAACATTCAGATGATGGCGTTCGGCAATCTGAACGACCAGTCCGGCACCGGCGTGGCGTTCACCCGCGACCCCGCATCCGGCGAAAAGAAGCTGATGGGTGAATTCCTGATGAACGCCCAGGGCGAGGATGTGGTCGCCGGCGTGCGCACCCCGATGCCGATCGCCAAGATGGAGGAGGTGATGCCGGAGGTGTTCGAGCAGTTCAAGAAAGTCTGCGACACTCTGGAAAATCATTACCGCGACATGCAGGACATGGGGTTCACCATCGAAAACCGCAAACTGTTCATGCTCCAGACCCGCAACGGCAAGCGCACCGCCCGGGCCGCGCTCAAAATCGCCTGCGATCTGGTCGATGAAGGTATGCGCACCGAGAAGGAAGCGGTGCTGAT
>JAZRUY010000065.1:0-5644 GCA_045598845.1 Victivallaceae bacterium | reverse complement strand
CAATTCATTTTCGCTGAACATCACCCCCGCCATACGCTCCGCCGCGCCCGGCACTCCCCCGCGCCGCAGTTGCGCCAGACAGAATTCCTCCGGAGTTCCGCACGCTGAAATATTCCGGCAGGCCAGATACCTCCTCCGGTCGCTGAAATCCGCCGCTGACAATCCGTTTATGCCGAATTCATCAAAAGCGCGCTCTCTCAATTCTCCGTACAGAGTCCGTACCGCCTCTCTCGTGCGCAGCGAGTGCAGCACATAGAGCGCCGACTGCGCCGCGGCATCGCGGAAAGTGCGGCTGAACAGTTCCCCGGTTCCGCATTGCTCCAGCGCTTTTTTCAGACCGCGCCAGGCTTCGAGGAACAGCAGCGGATTGTCATCGTTGGCGGACTGCAGATTGCCGCCGCCGTTTTTGCGGTGATGGTAAAGCACCCGGTTGACCAAAGTGATTTTATCCGCCTTCGCCAGTGAAAGACAGGAGAAAAGAATGTCGTTGCCCCGGCGGATATTCTGGAATTCCAGCCCGTTCCGGCGGATAAAATCCGTCCGGTGGATTTTGTTCCACGGCGGATTCCCGAAGGCGGTGAACAGCCGGGGCGCGATAAGTTCCGGATCAAAAGCCCCTGCATATTTCAGCAGGGACGGCGGAAATTCGGAGTCGGTTTCGAATTTTCCGGTTTCCTGATTGAAATGATTGTAGCGGAATACCGCGATGTCCGCGTTTTGCCGTTTTGCCGCGCCGAGCGCTTTTTCCAGTAAATCCGGTTCGCAGAAGTCGTCCGCGTCGCAGAAGTACAGGTACTCCCCTGCGGCGGCGGCGATACCGGCGTTTCTCGCCGCTCCTGCTCCCTGATGGTTCCTTGTGATCACGGTTATCCGGCGGTCTTTTTCCGCATGGCGGGCGAGTATCTCCGGCGAGTTGTCGGTCGATCCGTCGTCAATGCAGATGATTTCAATGCCGCTCAGCGTTTGTCCGGCAACCGAATCCAGGCATTGTTCCAGATACGGCTCCGCATTGTAAACCGGTATTATCGCGGAAACTTCAGTCATGACGCCGCTCCGGTCCCGTTCCTGCTTTTCCCGCCGCATTTGCGGGAAATCTCATCCAGCAGCAGTTCCCGTTCGTTTTCCGGAAACAGCGCCGTCACCATATTGGTCAGCCGTCCGGCGCTGCGCCCGAAATCCAGCATCTTCAGGCAGAACTCCGCCGGGGTGCCGCAGTTGATGATATTCCGCATCGCCGTCCGCTCGTGCTTTTTGTTGAAAGTTCCGTCCGGAGCACCGGAGATGCCGAATTCCGGAAATACCCGGGTGCGCAATTCATTGTATAATTCAGTTATGGCGGCGGCGGTGCGCAGACTCAGCAGCACATACACGCAGGAGTGCAGCACACTGCGCAGAAACGCGGTGCGGCATGATTCCAGTAATCCGCGCCGGAGCAGTTCGGCGCGGGTTTCCCGCCAGGCGGAAAGAAACATCAGCGGGGTTTCATCGTTGCGGGATTGCAGATTTTCTCCGTGCCCTTTGCGGTGATGGTACAGGTTTTTATGTACCGCGGTTATCCTCTCCGCCGCCGCCAGGCATACCGCTGAAAAATAAATGTCGTTGGCCCGGGGTATCAGCTGGAAACGGAAGTTGTTGCGCAGCACGAATTCCCTGCGGAAAAGTTTATTCCACGGCGGGCTCTGAAATGAGCCGAACAGATCTTTTTCGATGTCCGGGGAGGCAAAATACCGGAACTGCCGCAGATACTGCGGCATTACTATATCCGGGCTGTATTCTCCGGTTTTTTCATTGAAGAAATCCGCATTGCACACCGCGATGTCGGCATCCGCGTCCGCCGCCCGGCGGTACATTGCGCGGAGCATATCCGGATCGCAGAAATCATCCGGGTCGCAGAAGTGCAGATAAACACCGCGCGCTTTTTTCAGCCCGGTGTTCCTCGCCGCTCCGGCTCCCTGATTGGTCTGGGTGATTACGGTTATCCGGCGGTCTTTTTCCGCATACCGGGCAAGTATTTCCGGCGAATTGTCGTTCGAACCGTCGTCCACGCAGATGATTTCGATATTGCTCAGTGTTTGTCCGGTTATCGAATCCAGGCATGCCGGCAGATATGCCGCCACATTGTAAACCGGCATAATCACCGATACCGCCGGGATACCTGCGTTTTCAGGTTTCTTCCCGGCCTGCGCCCGTTTCCACATTCCCCTCAAAGCGTATAACGCAATGTGCAGTTTTCTGCCGATTCCGGACGGAATTCCTCCGGCCTTTTTCACGCATTTCCGCAAGGCTTGTTTCAAACTTTTTTCCCGGTTGGCGCGCCGTTTCGCCAGCCGCAGGTAAAAAGCGGATTCGACCGGCGACAGCAGCGGAAAATCCTTTATTTGTGAAACCGGTATCATCCCGTCTTGAAGCAGCGCCGTCCACAGTTCGCGGGGGGCGCTGTTTCCGATAAGGGCCGTCCATGCGCTGTACTGTTTTTTTTCGCTGAATTCTTCCGGCGGCAGTCCCGCCGCGCCGGATATTTGGCGGGCCAGTTCCCTGACTTCTCCGTAAAGCCGCCGGATTTTTTCCGCATCATCGAGTCTGAAAAGAATTTGAACCGTATAGTGCAGCAGAATTCCCGCCGATACCGCCGGCCGCGGCGTATTGCCGGTCACCCCGGCGCACAGTCCGCGCAGAGAAGCCAGCCCGGATTCAGGATCATCGGTCGGGCAAACGGTTCTGAACAATGTCCATACCGGCGTTTTTTTATTTTTGCCGGCATTTTCCGCCTTTCTTTTCTTTTTTTTGCCGCCGCGCAGTACCCGCATCAGTCCCCGCACCCGCCGCCAGTCCCGGAATGCTGGTATCTGCCGGAAACAGAATTCCGCCGGACCTCCGCATTTCAGCAGTAATCTGTAACTGTCGTAATCGGATAAATTGTCAAAATTTTTTCGCGGCAGTTTATTTATTCCGAACTCTTCGAACACATGTTCTTTCAGCGCATGGAAAATTTCCCGCGCCGCCTCTTCCGTACGCGCCATATAGAGCCTGAACAGGCATGCCCGCAGCACGGCGTTGGCAAAGCACTGCCGGTGTTTTTCCCAAAGCCCCAGCCGCTCCAGTTCGTTTTTTATGCCGCTCCAGCATTCGGTGAACAGCAGCGGGGTCTCGTGGGTGCCGGACTGCAGATTGTTGCCGTGCTTTATCCGGTGGTGGTACAGTATTTCATCGACCTCGGTGATTTTTCCGGCCGCGGCTAACGCTGTGTTCACGAAACAGACATCGTTGAACCGTTTCAGCGGCTGGAACCGCAGCCGGTTGGCGGCTGCGAATTCCCGCCGGTAAAGTTTATTCCACGGCACATGCCGGTACATATAGAACAGCGCCGGATGCGGCTGTCCGTTTTCCGGAGCCGCGGTGTCTGTGAAATTGAACCGCTTGACGAATTTTCCGGAATAATTGTTGTAGCAGTCGTAGCGGCAGACCGTGATGTCCGCCGCCGTTTCTTCCGCGGCGAGGCGCATCTTCCGCAGCATGTCCGGCTCGCAGAAATCATCGGCGTCGCAGAAGAACAGGTAATCTCCCCCTGCCGCGTCGATTCCGGCATTGCGCGCCGTACCGGCTCCGGCATTGGCTTGGGACAATACGCGGATGCGGATATCCCGTCCGGCGTATTCATTCAGAATCTCAGGGGAATTGTCGGTTGACCCGTCATCCACGCAGATTATTTCCAGTCCGGCGGTTTGATTCAGCAGCGAATCCAGACACTGCCGCAAATACAGCCCGGCGTTGTAAACCGGGATGATAACTGAAATTTCCGGCGGATTCATATTTCGCCTTCTTTTGCTTTTTCATGGAAGCGCGGCGGCGCGGTCCGGTCGTTCATATATGTTTCGTAAGCATCGCAGCATCCGTTCACATCATCGGTAAATGCGATCTGCCGGCCTTTTTCCAGCCAAAGCACCCGGTTGCAGAGTTTCCGGATATTTTCAGACTGGTGCGACACCAGTATGCCGGTGATGCCGCCGGAAAGTATTTCCCGCATTTTTTTGCCGCTCTTGCGCCGGAACGCGCTGTCGCCTACCGCCAGCACCTCGTCGAGTATGATTATATCCGGGTCCAGCAGGCATACTATGGAAAACGCCAGCCGGCTCTTCATTCCGCTGGAAAGTTGTCTGAAACAGCGGTCCTGAAATTCCTCCAGTTCAGCGAACGCGATTATTTCCTCATACTTTTCCATGATCGTTTTTTTCGGATAACCGAGAATGGCGCCGCGGAGATAGGTGTTTTCGCGCACGGTCATATTCGCGTCGAAGCCGCTGCCCAGTTCCAGCAGCGCGGCCATGGTTCCTTGTGTCTTGACTTCTCCTTCGCTCGGCTTTATCACTCCGGCCAGAGCCTTGAGCAGAGTGGATTTGCCTGCGCCGTTGCTGCCGATGATTCCCAGCATATCGCCTTTGACCAGATCGAAGGAAATATCGCTGACCGCCGTGAATTCCCGTACCTGGTTGCTCCTGTACAGCCGCCGTATCAGGTATTCCTTCAACCCTACTGATTTCAGGTTCCCGGTGATGTACCTGATACTCACTCCCCGGCAGGATACCGCAATGTCTTTCCAGGGAATTTTAGACATAATACAGGAACCTGCCGTTGAATTTATGATATACCGCGGTGCCGATGGCGAAAATAAGCAGGGCGTATCCGAAACACAGCAGGTGCAGTTCCGGCGGCGGCACCGCTCCGTTCAGTATTATTTCCCGGAAATATGAGATGTGGACATATACCGGGTTAAGCAGAAACAGTTTCCGGAATTGTTCCGGAAAGCGGTCCACCGGATAAAAAATGGCGGAAACATAGGTGAGCAGAGTCAAAAACACTCCGTAGAGATATTTGGTGTCGCGGAAAAACACATACATGGTTGAAAGTATCAGCCCGGTTCCGGTATTGAGCATGAACAGACAGACGGCCGGATACAGCAGGCACAGAAAGTTAAGTTTGAATTCGATGCCGTCCCAGGCGCAGAACGCGAAGAACACCGGCAGCGTTATCAGCAGATTGATCAGCGCGGAGATATTGCGGGAAAACAGGAACATGTATTTTGGGAGTTTTATTTTGGTGATAACTCCGGCGTTGTCCACGAAGCTGCCCATGCCGCTGTTGGTGGCGTCCTTGAAATATCCCATTATCAGCGTGCCGCAGAACAGATAAGTGGTGAAATGCTCCATCCGCCCGAAAAAGCAGGTGAAAACCATCCGCATTATCAGCAGTGTCAGCAGCGGTCCGAGCAGACTCCAGCCTATGCCGAGCACAGTGCGCTTGTATTTGTTCCTGAAGTCGCGCTTCACCAGCTCTTCCAGCAGAAATCTGCGGTTCGACACCGTTTTCAGCGCTTCCCGGAATATTCTTGCGCAACGGCGGGGCAGGGAGGCGTTTTTTTTCTTTTCAGACTGCATTTCAACGGTTATCTGCCGGTCAGGACACCCCGAAACGGTGTCGCTGTCGTTTCACTGCGATATAAATAACTGTAATTTAGTAATTATATAAATATAAGGGAACTTCGCCGTTTTGGCAAGGAACCCGGTCAGCGCATGATATCCCGGACCGCCGCGGAAAAAGCGGTTCTGAACGCGGCGGCGGCGAAACGGGCCGCGTTGGCGCGGCATGC
>JAZRUY010000064.1:0-10209 GCA_045598845.1 Victivallaceae bacterium | reverse complement strand
AATTCAACAATCAGTTCGGCAATGCCCTGCTGGAACGCTTCGGACAGATGCGCGACCTGCAAATAACCGGGCTGCACTCCGGCGAGCGCGCCGATGCGGCGCTGGCGACCGGCGCCGGCAGTGTTTTCGCGGCGGCGGAAGCAAATGCGGGAAGCCCGGCGCCGGCGGCGGAACTGATGATATATTACCAGATCAACAATGCCTATATCCGCGAAAGCGCGGTATCGTCACTGGGAAGATCCGCGGCATTGATAACCGGCGCATCGCTGAACAACCGGCATGCCGGACGCATCGTGGCGACAAGCGGCACAGCGGTGCAACTGTGGACAGCCAGTGTAACCGGCAATGTGCAGATAGTGAAACAGGATACCGGAGATGTGATTTTCAGTACGAATGTAAGCGCGGAAAGTGTGCCGTGCCCGGTTTACGACCCCGGCATACTTACCGAACTGACGGGCAAACTGGCGGATCAGGCGGCGAAAGAGTATCTGTACAAATTCGGACCGCCGGTATATGTGACAGAATCGCGCGGCAACGGTGAAATGGTGCAAATCAACATCGGAAGCGATTACGGAGTGAGACCGGGCATGGAATTCATGTTTTACCGGCGCAACGCGCGCGGTTCGGAGCAACGGATAGCCACCGGCCGTCTGCGCGATAATCCGGAAGACCTGGGACCGGATTACGCCCGTTTAGTGGTCAACGGTCAGGGGAGTCCGGAAAAACACACGGTACGGGAAAACACTTTGGCTAAACCGGTACGCTGAATATTGAACAGGAGGAAAAAATGCTGAAATTTACCGCCGCCGCATTAACCGCCGCGATAGGAATACTTTTTATGATACCGCAGGAAGCAGCGGCAGCCAAACCGGCTGTGGCAATGGCTGCGGTAAAAAACTGCTCGGAAAATAAAACCGTGACGATGGAAGCATTTGTTCCGGCAGTACAGCATCAGCTGGTTGTAAGCGGGAAATTCGATGTCTGCGACATGTCGATGCTCGGCGAAATGGCACGGGCCAGAATAGCGGATTTTCCGGGCAGCGCGGAAGCGCTGGATGTGATCCGGCCCGGCTATCTGGTGCGGATGGAGGTAATGCAGTACTCGGTTATGAGCTCCGCGGTGCGGTCGCAGCAGGAAAATATCCGCGCTACCCGCACGGAAGCAAAAATAGCGGCCAACCTGATTTACTGTGACGCGCTGACCGGACAAGTGCTTTTTTCGGAACAGGCGAGCGCGATCAAAACCTTTGCCGAACAAGGCGGCATATCCTCCGCCGCCACCGGCAATTATGCGGAAAAAGTGCTGGCGGAGGCAATTCAATCCATTGCCAGACAGACGGTGGATAAACTGATGGAACGCATATATCCGATAAAAATTATAAAGGCGGGGGCCGGCGGAATAATAGTCAATGCCGGCGAGGACAGGCTGAAAGCGGGAGAATTTCTCAATGCCTACACCGCGGGGGAAGAACTGATAGACCCGGACACCGGAGAAAATCTGGGGAGCGAAGAAACCTGGACCGCCCAGTTACAGGTGCAACAGGTAAAGCCGCGGGTAAGCACTTTGCTGCAGATAAGCGGCGCTCTGCCGGCCAACTGTTCGAAAGTAATCCTCCGCAAGTGTGTTACAGAGCAGATTCTTGCACCGGCTGCTCCGCCGGTTATACCGGGAAGCAGCCGGACCACGCCGTTTTAATCTTTACAAATTAAGACAGACCGCGTAAAACAACTGAAAAACGACTAAAAATCCCCGTTGACGGGGATTTTTGCTTTGCCGTCAAAACAGAAGTACATTAACTCAACAGCCGGTTCATATTCAAAACAGGCAGCAACGGGAGAGAAAAGATGAAGCGATATTCAATGAAATTATTTATAAAACTCATACTGCCGGCGGCAGCGTTTTTGCTCTGCTGGTCAGCAAACGCGACTGATTTACAGTTGTTTCCGCCGGAGAATAAAGCGCTGCCGGAACCCTGCGGCAACGGACAAAGTTGGGAAACGGGAAAAAGCGGACCGGAACTGACGATAACCGCGGAGCAGATATCCGAAAATCCGGCCGGATACATAAAAAAAATAAACCTGATGCCGCTGGCCGGCAAAACGGTAAAAATCAGCGCGGAAATAAAAGCGGAAAACGTAAGCGCTCCGGCGAAACCGTATCACGGGGTGAAATTCATGATACACTACCGCTGCCGCAGCGGAGTGCAGAGCTGGCCGGCCGGGGCGGACGGCGAGTACGGAAATTTCGACTGGCGCGGACATCAGTTTTTCTTCAATGTGCCGGAGGACACGGAAGAAGCGGAACTGGTGCTGGGGTTGCAAGGGGTTACCGGCAAAGTTTCCTTCCGGAAAGTTACCGCCGAAGCGGTTGAGCTTTTTCCTCCGGTATGGCAAATGCCGGAAAATTTCAAATGCGAATACGACAGCCGGATAACGGGGGATATCCGCCGGCGCGGATTCATGACACCGGCGACAAGCAATATAACCGAACAAGATTTGCGCGATATGGCGGCATGGGGAGCAAATTTAATCCGCTGGCAAATCGGCAATATGCGCAAAAACATAATAAATCCGGAAGAATTCCAGATGTTTTTTGATGCGGAAATCGAACGGCTGGACCGCTTTCTGCCATTGTGCGAAGAGCTGGGGCTGAAAGTCGTTGTGGACATGCACACGCTCCCTGGAGGCAGATACGGAGACGACTTGGTGCTGGGTACCGCCGGCATCAGCGATGACAACAAAAGCCTGTTCCGAATGTTCAATGAGAAGGAATCGTTAGATACCTTTATCAAGGTATGGGAAAAAACCGCCCGGCACTACCGCGGCAACAAGAATATCTGGGCATACGATCTCTGTAATGAACCGGCGCAGAAATCGCCTGTGGGAAATGATTATCTGAAAGTGCAGTATCTGGCGGCGGAAGCCATCCGGAAAATTGATCCGGACACCCCGATACTCGTGGAAAGCAATCAGTGGGACAACCCGCTCCATTTCGCGTATTTACAACCGTTGCCGTTCAAAAATGTGATTTATGAAGTCCATATGTACGATCCGGGATGCTACACGCATCAGGGGGTTTACGCCGATCTGCCGGTCGGAGTACCGTATCCCGGCATGCATTACGGGGAATATTATGACAGGGAGCGGCTGCGGATAACTTTGAATCCGGTACGAAAGTTCGAACAGAAATACGGTGCGAAAATATTTGTAGGGGAGTTTTCTGTAATACGCTGGGCTCCGGGAGCGGAGTTGTATTTGGATGATGTGATTTCGCTTTTTGAAGAGTACAACTGGGATTGGACATATCATGCCTTCCGCGAATGGGACGGATGGAGCGCGGAGCACGGCGCGGACAAAAACAATCAGCAGCCGGAAACAACGGATACACCGCGAAAAAAAACGCTGCTGCGATATCTGAAACTGAACAGGACCCAAGCGGAATAAAACGGTACCGGCACCCGTAATCTAAATATTTATTTCACTGCTTCCATGCTTGAAAAAACAACCGGAAAGCGGTATTTTATCTGCCGTTAAATTTTTAAATTCCGGAATGCAATGCGGGGGGCGGACATGACAGAGCGGAAGATCACTATACAAAACGACGCCGGGATTCACTGCCGCCCGTCCGGAGTGATAATCAGTACGGCGAACAAGGAATTCCCGCAGCATAAATTCAGTATTGAGTGCAACGGCAAAACCACTGATCTGAACAGCATACTGGCATTGATTTCACTCGGGCTGACCAAGGGGACACGGGCGGTTCTCCGGGTAAGCGGCCCGGATGAAGAGAATGCAGCGAAGCGTATCGGAGATCTATTTGAATTTCATTTTGATTTTCCCCGGTAATGATTCAAACAATCATCGGGTTTACAGAAAGGAATGACGAAGAAATGAGCAAGTATGTGGATCGGGTGCTGGCCAAGTTGAGCCAGACCAACAGCCATGAACCGGAATTTATCCAGAGCGTCACCGAAGTGCTTTCCAGCCTCGGCAAAATGCTGGATGCCCAGCCCAAGTACGAAAAAAACAAGATCCTCGAACGGATGGTAGTGCCGGAACGCACCATCATCTTTCAGGTGCCATGGATGGACGACAAGGGCGAAATTCAGGTGAATACCGGATACCGGGTGCAGTTCAACGGTGCCATCGGGCCATACAAGGGCGGTCTGCGCTTTCACCCGTCAGTCAACCTGAGCATCCTGAAATTCCTCGGATTCGAACAGGTTTTCAAGAACAGCCTCACCACGTTGCCGATGGGCGGCGGCAAAGGCGGATCGGATTTTGACCCCAAAGGGAAGAGCGACCATGAAGTTATGGTATTCTGCCAGAATTTCATGCGGGAATTGTACCGTCATGTCGGGGCTTCCGTCGATGTTCCGGCCGGAGATATCGGCGTCGGCGCCCGCGAAATCGGTTTTCTGTTCGGGCAATACCGTAAGATCGTCAACAGTTACGACAGCGTGCTGACCGGCAAAGGCATCAACTGGGGCGGCAGTCTGGTGCGCCCGCAGGCCACCGGATACGGAGCAGTGTATTTCGCCTCCGAAATGCTGGCTACCCGCGGCAAGAGTTTCGACGGGGCAACCGTAATGATTTCCGGCGCCGGCAATGTGGCGCAGTATGCGGTACAGAAAGCCACCCAGCTGGGCGCAAAAGTGATTTCCATGTCGGATTCAAACGGCTCCATCATCGACCCCGACGGTATTGATGAGGAGAAATTCGCATTCATCCAGAATATCAAGAATGTCAAGCGCGGCAGAATCAAGGAATATACCGACAAGTACAAGAATGCGAAGTACTGCGAGGGGCAGCGCCCGTGGCAACAGGCCAAGTGCGATGTGGCGATGCCCTGCGCCACGCAGAACGAGCTGGATATCAACGACGCCAAAGCGCTGGTCGCCGGCGGATGCGGATGCGTCTGCGAAGGCGCGAATATGCCGACCACGCTGGAAGCGACTCAATATCTGCAGAACAACAATATTCTGTTCTCGCCCGGCAAAGCGTCAAATGCAGGCGGAGTCGCAACCAGCGGTCTGGAAATGAGTCAGAATGCCATGCGTCTCAACTGGTCGGCGAAAGAGGTCGATGACAAACTGCACGGCATCATGATCAACATTCACAATGCCGCCCGCACCGCCGCCTCCGAATTCGGCGAGCCGGACAACTATGTGATGGGAGCCAATATCGCCGGATTCCGCAAAGTCGCCGATGCGATGATCGATCAGGGACTCTGATTACAAAACACAAGCAACAAGCAAGCGGGAACGCACCGGCGCTCCCGCTTTTTTTATCTTGTAAAAGCATACCGTTCACACTATATTCCCGTATAAAGCCAGTATCATAAAAACGGGAAGCAACTTCTATGAAAAAACGAAATATACTCTGTCTGACCGCCGCAATATTACAAACGGCGGCACTGACCGCCGCACTGCGCCCGGATAATCCGGAGGAACTGATTTTCGCCCCCGGAGAAAGAACCCGTATCGGGTTTACCGCGAACGATGATAATACTGTAAAATCAGGAATATGCGCAATATACGGATATACCGGAGAACCGGTCGGAGAAGCGATGCTGACCGAAACCGGAAAAGGGCACTGCATATTGAATCTGCCGGAACAACTTGCCGGAAAGCGCGGATTCTACGAGATCGCCGTGCCGGGAGATTCCGGTCAGCGTATCGGCATTCTGGTACTGCCGGAAGTCCGGACGGAAGAAGCGGATGAATTCTTCGGCATGGATACCTGTTTCAGCGGATTCCGTCTGTTCGACAATATCGGACCGGCGGAAAATTTTATGCGCATTCTGCATAAATGCGGCATAAAATCGGTGCGGGAGCGGCTGCGGTGGCACTCTATACAGGGAACCCAGGAACGCAAATATGAGTTCGACCCGGAGCCGGAACGTTTTTTAAGCAAACGGAAACTGGAAAGTCAGTACGGTCTGAAAGTACTGGAGGTATGCCATCTGCCTGCATGGTGGATGCCGGGAAGCGACCGTATACTGTACCCGCAAGATCTCATCAAGACCGCCGAATCCTGGCGCGATATGGGCAAAGCGTATGCGCCGTACTGGGAGAGTTTTGAAGTGTGGAACGAGCCGGATTCCGTATGCTTCGGGCAGAATCTGCCCGGATGCATATACGGCGGATTGCTTAGAACCATGTCTGGGGAATTTCGGCACGCGGGAATACCGGCAAAAATAATTTCCGGGGTATTCTGTCCAGGCATATTTTCGCAAAAAGCACTCCGGGGCGCGGAGCCGGATGAAAGTGACACCGCATATACCGGCCGCGCTATCCGGCAGTATCTGGAAAACGGTCTGCTGGACTGTGCGGACGAGATGAGTTTCCATGTCTATGACGAAGTAGGCACCGTGACCAGATGCACCGCGCTGCTGCGGAAAATCATGACGGATTATCCGCGCGGCAATCTGCCGCTGCGGATAACCGAATCCGGCTGCAAATGGGACGGACACCGCGGATTGCGCGCGTCCGTCGAAGATGACCTGAACAGCGCCAGACAGATAACCGGCAAGGCGGCGGAAGCCAAAGCGGTCGGCATACGGCGGTTTTATACTTTTGTGCTGAACAGTTACACCGAGGACAATGTGGGCGGCGCTCTGGACAATTACGGAATGTTTGACGGAAATTTCACCCCGATGCGCAGTTTCGCCGCCTACGCCGCGGCGGCCGGAATACTGGCAGGGAAACGTTATATCGGGGATTTGACCGGCATAGAAGGGGCGGATGCAGTCTGGTGTTTCCGGAAACCCGATCATAGCATGGTAACCGCGGTAATTCATGACCGGGAACAGAACGGGTTCCGGATTCCGGAGCAATATGCCGAAGGGAAACTGACGGGCGCGGACGGACGGCAATTGCAACCCGGTGCGGACGGGATGTGTTTGGAAAAAGACGGAATCTATTATCTGGAACTGCCGCTGGAAAAAGCGGAAATAAACGGTGATACCGAACAGATGAGGTTATTGAAAATCGCCGATTCATGGGCCGGCGAGCCGAGGGAGGCGCTGCCGCTGGTTATCCAATGCCGGGCGAAAGATTTCTGGTCATACGACGGATTTCCTTTCCGCGGCGGAGACACGGTGGAAAATTTTGAAATCATATTCAATAATCTCACCGAAAGCGCGGTGGAAACTCATCCGGATTTCCGGTTGCCGGCAGGAACATTTTTCGCAGAACCGCCGCCGGAAAAACTGAATATCGGCCCGATGACGGCCGCAAGCGTGAATTTAAAACTGCATTTCGACCGGGAAAAACTGCGGAAAAGCGCGGATCGGAATATAACAGTAACGGTGGTGGAAGAAAAAACCGCATCGCCGCTGCGTATCCGGCTCAATCCGGAACAGTGGCGGGACACCGCCGCCGCGGAATACGGTATAGTACAAGCAAACGGTCCGGCAGTTAAATATACCGGAATCAGTGCGGAAAACTGGGTGCCGCTGAATGAAACATCCGACCGCCCGGATATTTCGGCGGAACTGGCGTTCCGCTATGATGAAAGACATCTGCAACTGCTTGTCAGGGTGGAGGACAAAAACGGTTATCACCAGACGGCGCCGGTAAACGATATGTGGAACGGCGACAGCGTGCAGTTGGCACTGCAAACCGACGGAGGGGCGTTTTACTCTGAAATCGCAGGCGGCGAAACTGCCGGCAGGACGGCGGTGTTTACGGTTTTCTCGGAAAAAGGCCGGCATCTGCCGGTACTCGCTGAAACGGAGAAATCGCATTTGGAACTGATACGGACCGATGAACAGCACTACACTTACAATCTGGTGGCGGATCTGGATGAACTGGGAGGTAAAAAACTGGAGCCGGGAACGGAAATATCCGCATCAGTACTGATCAACAGCGGAGACGGAAAATCGCGCAACGGTTATCTGCAATGGGGAAGCGGCATCGGAGGACAAAAAAATCCGGGTGAATACAACCGGGTGATACTGAAATAGAAAATGAACTCCGGCAGTAAAAAACTCTGCGGCGCGGCGGCATTGTTGTTGACCGCCTTTATCTGGGGCATGGCATTTTCCGCACAACGCAACGGCATGGAATATATGCCGCCGGCGCTTTTCAATGCCACCAGATCATTTTTGGGAGCGCTGTCACTTTTACCGTTAATGCTGATAATACGTTGCGAAAAAACCAACAAACCGGAGCATTACAAAAAAAACTTATGGTTCGGCGGACTGGTGTGCGGAAGCGTGCTGGGATGCGGCAGTCTTTTGCAGCAATTAGGACTGAAATACGTACCGGCCGGAAAAGGCGGATTTCTCACTGCACTGTACATTGTGATGGTACCGCTGGCCGGAATACTCTTCCGCCGCCGCACCGGAATAATCCAATGGGCAGCGGTAGCGGCGGCAATCACCGGTTCGCTGATGCTGTGCCGGCCGGGAGCAGAATTCAAATTCGGCATCGGAGAAACCGCATTGCTGCTCGGAGCACTAATGTTCGCCATTCACATTCTGGTAATCGATCATTTTGCACCGATAACCGAAAATGCGCGGCTTTCCGCACTGCAATTCACCGTTGCCGGAGTGTTGTCGCTGATAATCTCGGTCATTACCGGAGAAGAGGCGCAGGCGGATAATTTCCGGGCGGCCGCTCTGCCGCTACTGTACTGCGGAATATGTTCCAGCGGCATCGCCTTCACTCTGCAAATCATCGGACAACGCACGGTGCATCCGGTGACGGCTTCGCTGATAATGAGTCTGGAATCAGTATTCGCCGCCATCGGCGGCGCGCTGCTGCTGGAAGAAACACTGACCACCGGAGAGAAATGGGGATGTTCGGTAATTTTTCTGGCCTCGGTACTGGCGCAACTTCCGGCATTGCGGACGGGCGGCGCACAGGGAAAAAATCAGAACAGCGGATTATGAAGCCACTGTACAATTTATTCCGCCGCATAGCCGCCGATTCTGCCGAAATTACATTTTGGCACAAAACCGCGGCATATTTTCGGACGGCAACCCAACAATACCATTTGATTCCGCGGTCAAGGCGATGTGAAAACGGCAGAGCAGGCGGCCGAATTCAGACCGCAGCAAATTATCTGCAGCGCAACCGGTTGAACATAAGTTCATCCCGGAACTGCCAGCTGCCGCCGCCCCAGTAATTGAAACCGATACCGTGCCCGCCGCGGCATGCATTGGCCCGGATAGCGGCCCCCAACTCCACCCCCGGACGCAACGATCCGTTCATCCGCAGATCCGACACGGCAATATCGAAATCATACAGAGTGTATTCTCCGCTGCGGCAGAAATTCAGCCGGGAATCCGGCATCGCCCCGGAAAACTGCCCGTCAACCTTATGACGGCCGCCTCGGTTCCACAAAACCGGACCTTCAGGCAGCACGCAGCCTTCCACATCGCAGTAAATCATCCGAAGCGGATCATCATCGCGGAACGGCTGCAACGAGAGTATCGTCAAATCGTGACATTCCTCCCAATATCCGGTATCCGGCGGCGCATGGAATTCCGGCGATCTAACCAACACCTGCACCCGGAGTCGTTCAGGGGTATAAAAAGCGCGGAACTTCGCCTGATTGCCTTCATATTTTCCCCAGGCGCAATCCGTGACCCGCCGGGAGGAAAAATCCCGCCAGCCGGAGCCGGCTTCAGGATGCCGGAGATCACATTCCAGATGCTCAGGAAGCGGTTCCATTTCATAAACATCCGGCGACAGGTGATTGTAGCGCAGAACCAGAGCGCCGGACTGCCCTCCGGCATCGGAGACGCTGATATCGGCGATTTCGCCGGTAACGGAGAAATCACGGAAATCCACCGTGAATTTCAACGGAGTCACGCTCAAAGGCGGAAGAACAGTTTCACCGGGTTCAGCCAAAACCCGCACGCCGGAGCAGGAAAGCACCGGTTTTATCCGCACTTCGGACTGGCTGATATTGTTGGCATTGACCGTGATTTCCAACGGTTTTTTACCGTCATAAAAATATCCGTTTATCGAATAGGGAACCGCCATATCAAGAACCGGCTGAAATACCACCGGAGCAGTATTGTGACGGGCGGCGCGGTCTTCGCCGCGCGCAGTATTGAGACACTGCATAACCGGAGTATCCGGATCGATGAAATCTTTCATCTTTTCTCCATCGAACCAAAGATAAACAACCCCGTCGGTAAGGTCGAATTCGCGGCCGACATCAAGCCGCCGCCCGTCCGCTCCCTCGGTCGTC
>JAZRUY010000063.1:0-33176 GCA_045598845.1 Victivallaceae bacterium | reverse complement strand
GATTGTGACTTCTCGATTTAAGCAGTAAACTACTCTCTTATTGTAACTCAATAAAGAATCGTACGAGTTTCATCGCACTATTCAATTTTCAATCAGCACCGCCCCGTTTTCAAGGGCAACGAAATCCTAATATACACCGCTTCGGAAACAAAGCAAACCATCTTTTTAACTTTTTTCGCAAATTTCCATCCACAGGCACCGGGGACTCCCCGGACAAATCCCTGAAACACAACGCTTTTTCACGAAATACAGGAAATTTATGGAATTCAACGGCCGCGACGCGCATCCAGCTCCATCCATCTGGTATACAGCGTGTCTATCTCCGCTTTTACCGTAGCCAGTTCCCGTTGTAATTCCGCACTTTTATTTCCGTATACGGCAAAAAAATCCGGAAGCGAGAAAATATTCTCCAGTTCAGCGGCCCGCGCTTCGGCGGCGGTAATACGGGATTCTATACCGCCGAGTTCCATCGTTTCCTTATATGTGAGGGAATTTTTAGAATGTTTTTCCCGTTTCGGCGATACAGGAACGGAAGTTTTCACCGGACGAGCGGACGACACCGCGGAAGTCCGGTTCTGCAACTTTTCCATAGCATAGTCGTAATCTCCCGCACTGAAAAACATATTGCCGTTTCCTTCAAAAACCAGCATCCGGTCACAGACCCGGTTTAGAAAATAGCGGTCATGGCTGACCAGCAGCACCGAACCTCCGAAACTCATCAGAGCCTCTTCCAGAATCCTCAACGTGGAAAGGTCCAAATCGTTAGTAGGCTCGTCCAGCAGCAGAAAGTTACCGCCGCGTTTCAACTGTTTTGCCAGCAGCAGCCGTGCTTTTTCGCCGCCGGAAAGATATTTAACCTGCGTATTTATCCGTTCATCGGTAAAGAGAAAACGGCGCAGGTATCCCCATATGGAAATTTTTTCATCTCCCAGCTCCACACTGTCTATGCCTCCGGCGATTTCATCGCGCACGGTATTTTCCTGGTTAAGTGAAAGCCGGTTCTGATCAATATAATTAAATTGCACGGAAGGCGCGGTAATTATCCGACCGGAATCAGGTTGTATTTCTCCCGCCACCAGACGCAGTAATGAAGTTTTTCCGGAGCCGTTGGCTCCAGCCAGTCCGACCTTGACACCGGGTGGAAATTCACAAGTCAAGCCGCGGAACAGACATTTTCCGCCCAAAGAGAGCGAAACATCCTGTAAATCCACCGCCTTGTCCCCGATGCGGCGAGGAGCCGGCAAAACCAAATCCATGTCAGAAATACGTTCATAATCCGAAACAGCAGCCTGTTCTTCATAACGTTTCAACCGGCCGGAATTCCGCTTAAGCCTGGCCTTCGGGCTTTTTCGCACCCATTCTATTTCCGAACGGAGGAATTTATGCCGTCTGGCATCTTCAGCATCTTCAGCCGCCTCGCGTTCCGCCTTGCCGGCAATGAAATCAGCATAACTTCCCGGATAAAAATAAAATTTACCGTGATCAAGTTCAGCGATTCCGGTCGCCAGACGATCAATAAATCTGCGGTCATGAGAAACGAACAATGCGGCGCCGCGGTAACCGTAAAGAAAATCCTCAATCCACTGCACCGTCTGAATATCAAGATGGTTGGTAGGTTCATCCAGCAGCAGTAAATCCGGAGCGCCAAGAAGAGCGCGCAACAAACCAACCCTGCGCTTTTCTCCGCCGGAAAGTACGGAACACAGACGTTCAGTATGCCCAAGCCGGAGCTTATCCGCCAATATCTCAAAGCGGGCATCCAGATTCCATGCATCGAGAAGCATCAGCCGATGCTCCAACTCATCATGCCGGGGGCCGCCGGACAGAACGGAGAATTCGGTCAGCATGGCAAGGATATCATCACAACCATCCATGGCATTATCGCGAATACTGCGGGTTCCGTCCAACTCAAAATCCTGAGTTAAAGACCGTATCCGCAGCCCGCGGCAGACACTTATTTCCGCGCCGGTTATCTGAAGCTGCCCCTGAATTAAACGCAGTAAAGTGGATTTGCCGCTACCGTTCCGGCCGACCAGACCGAGCCGCTCGCCGGCATGTACGGCAAAAGAAGCGTCACGAAATACAGTCTGACCGCCGATCGCATAATTCAGACCGGTAACAGACCAGAGCGGAAGCGCTTCCCCCATAGCTCATAACCAAGATGATTCATGCCCGCCGCATCAGCGGAATTCGCCGGTTTCTTCCGTCAACGCTTTTTCACGTTCCTCGGAATTGGCCTTTTTCTGCAATCTGTTCCGCACATTATTCACGATTCCGCCGCCGGAAGGCTGTCCGGGTCCCGACGGTTTCACTTCAGGAACGGTTGCGGCAGGAGACGAAGCAGAAGGCAGAGGTTCATCTTGAACTTTTTTACCGGATGCGCGCATATCCAACCGCTGATTCATCTCCATCAATTCGGATGCCATGGAAACATCATCACGGCCGCCGAATAAATTGCGATGCAAAAATTCAATCAGAATTTCATTGGCATTGACCACCGGCTGTTCCCAAACCGTATATTTATAACGCGGAGCGAGTTGTACTCCGAACACCATCTGAACCGCCACCGCAGCCACAGGAAGCACCAAGGCAACCGGAAAAAGCCACCAGCGGCGCGGCCGGCCGGCAAAAAGCGGCGGCAGCGCCAGCAGAGCAGCCGCGGCATAACAGGAATCGTACCAAAAGACCAATGAAGTCGAAACCAGATGAAGCAATACCGCAATCACCATAAATATCAGCGATAACCTGAAAAAAATAACGGAGTCAAACGGTTTTTTCTCTTTGATTTTAAGTTTATCCAGCATTACCGGATCGCCGCGCCGCAACAGTGCGTTACACTTCCGGCAATACGAATTGGCGCCGAAAGCCAGCCAGCCGACCCGGGTTTCATCACCGCATACCGGGCAGGAAAGCATTGCGTCCGAACCGTCTATCCGGTATTTAACATTATTTGCCACCGTGGCAGACAGACTTTTTTCCAACATAGCGGATTTTTTTCCATTATCGCGATTCATGATACATACTCTT
The DNA here is from genome assembly GCA_045598845.1 of Victivallaceae bacterium. Lineage (GTDB taxonomy): Bacteria > Verrucomicrobiota > Lentisphaeria > Victivallales > Victivallaceae > JAZRUY01. The sequence goes on along the minus strand of JAZRUY010000063.1, from coordinate 30,149 downwards.
TCTTTATTTTCGGCGCAGTTGATCAATTAAACTCTCTTGAAAGTTGCCATGAAAATGTCAGATTTATTTTTTGTCTAACAAACTACAGCTCAGTAAAAAGTTTTTAAAACAATACCTGAATTAAGTTAATAACCAAGACTGCGTATTTCAACCGCTTTCCCGATTTTATTTTCAAGCTTAATCACCGGCAAACCGCACATAATTCCGTAACAAGAAAAAACCTCCGGCCGGCTTTAACCACGAGGAGTTCTCGCCGCAACCGCGATGTGAACTTCCCCGCAGCCGGATTTCAGCAATTCTTCCGCCGCGGCGGTAAGCGTGGAACCGGTAGTTATCACATCATCCACCAAAAGCACGGTTCTCCCGGAAATTTTATCCGCCGCCGTACAGATAAAACTGCCTCGCTGCGCTTTCAACCGCTGCTCCATCCCCAGCCGGGCCTGATGCCCGGCAAAGCCAATCCGCCGCAATCCGGACAGTACCGGTATATCCAAACCGCGGCTCAACATTTCAGCCAGCAAAGCCGACTGGTTATAACCGCGGGAAATCATCCGTTGCCAATGCAGCGGTACCGGCACAATAAAATCCGCTTTAACTCCGCGAGCCGTCAAAATATCAGTCAAAGCCAATCCAAACGGGCGCGCCAGATCGGGACGGTCTGAAAATTTCATTTTTAAAATCAACTCCGCGGCAAAGCCGGAATACTCAAACGCGGCAACGGCGCTCCGCCACGGGCGGGGAGGCATCTCCATGCATGCAGAACAAAGAGCCAGTGCAGTATCTGATTCGCCGCCGCAACCCGGGCAAAGATCTCCTCGCAACGGGTGTAATTCGCGCATACACTCCGGGCAGAAGCGGTTTTCTCCGTCGCCTTCACCGCCGCAACCCGGGCACGGGAACAAATTCAGCCATGCGGCAATATGCCGGAATGCATTCAATATTCCCGCTCCTGACTGCGCAAAAAAGCACCGGCGCTCCAGCCCGGCATAATATCCGGGGTATGAATAATCGAATACCGCCGCAAACGCGGAGCGGTAACTTCAATCAAATCGAATCTGGCACCGTAAGCAACCAAACCGAGTTTACGGACAAAAAGTTTGGCGGCATGAAAATTCCGCGTCATTTGACGGTAAGAAAGATTATCTCCCGGACGGTACAGCGCACTGAAGCGGCGACGGGTTTTAACTTCAACAAACACCAGCCGGGCACCATCGCGGGCCACGATATCCAATTCGCCGGCTTTACTGCGCCAATTGCGGGCCAGAATATCATATCCTTTGCTCTGAAGCAGAAGCGCGGCAAGATTTTCACCGCGGCGGCCGAGACGCATGCGTTCCGAAGACAGCCGGGAAACCGTTTTACGGACGTTCAGCCGCAAGTTGTTCAAGAAAGGGAAGATCGGCGGCATAAGTAAGTTTTACATTGGGCTCGGGGTTATAAATTATCCGGCATGAATATCCGGCCGCCTCCATCACTGCGGCATCATCGGTAAAACAGGCATCACCGGCGGCGGCATAAGCGGAACGCAATTCATCAAGACGAAAAACCTGCGGAGTCTCCACTCGCCACAACCGTTCGCGACTGACCGTGCCGGTGATGATATTTTCGGCATCGGTACATTTAAGGGTATCCGTCACCGGCTTCCCCGGAATTACTCCGCAGTAACCGGGCAATGCCTGATACAGACCGCCCAGCAACGTATCGGAAAGCAACGGACGCGCCGCATCATGCACCGCAACGTATCCGCCGGCCGCAGGCAGAGCGCGCAGAGCGTTACGGACAGAGCCGGAACGAACTGTTCCGCCGGATGTTATAATAATCTCCGCTTCAGGAAGATATTCGGCGATAATTCCAGAAAAAAGCTCCCAGTCTGATTCCGGCACAGCAATCACTGTATATGCGCATCGGCGCGAAAAGAAACGCAAACTGTGAATAAAAAGAGGGACTCCGGCTAACGGATGCAGTAATTTATTGCCGCGGCCGAAACGACGCGAACTTCCGCCGGCAACAATCACTGCGGAAAGCTCACGATATTCCGGAATGACGGCCATAATAATCAGCGGGCGAAACCGGCGGCCGCGCAGAGCAGTTTTTCCTCGCTGAGCGCCGGACCGAGAAATTGCACTCCCACCGGCATTCCGGTAGCGGCATCGGTTCCGGCCGGGACACTGATTCCGCAGTTGCCGGCCAGATTTAACGCAATGGTGAATATGTCAGAAAGATACATCTGCAACGGGTCTGATTTTTCACCGAATTTAAAAGCCACCCCAGGAGTAACGGGAGAAAGCATCAGATCGCACTTTTGAAACGCCTCGGCAAAATCACGGCGTATGAGCGTGCGGACTTTCTGCGCCCGGGCATAGTAAGCATCATAATAGCCGCTGGAAAGCACATAGGTACCGAGCAGAATTCTCCGTTTCACCTCGGCGCCGAACCCGGCGCCGCGGGTCTTGAAATAAGTGTCGGTCACATCTTTGCCATCCACCCTCGCTCCGTAACGAACTCCGTCGAAACGGGCCAGATTGGCGCTGGCCTCGGCGGTGGCGATGATGTAGTACACCGCCACCGCATATTCAGTATGCGGAAGCGAAACCCGCACCGGCTCGGCGCCAAGTGATTTCAACCGCTCCACCGCATTATTAACCACTTCGGCCACTCCGTCAGAAAGCCCCGGGCAGCTGAAATATTCATCCGGCAACCCGATTTTCATACCTTTAAGCGGGTATTTATTCTCCCGTAAAGCCTGACGGCAGGCGGTAGCCGGCAAATCAAGCGATGTGGAATCCATCGTATCATGGCCGGAAATAACATCAAGTATAATCGCGGCATCCTCGGCATCACGGGTCATCGGCCCGATCTGATCCAGACTGGAAGCGAAAGCCACTAAACCGGAACGGGAAACCCTGCCGTAGGTTGGCTTCAATCCTGTAATACCGCAAAATCCGGCCGGCTGACGAATGGATCCGCCGGTATCGCTGCCGAGCGCGGCGGCGGCGAAATTCGCAGCCACGCAGGCGGCGGACCCGCCGGAAGATCCTCCGGGGACCCGGGAGATATCATGCGGATTGGCGGTTTTCTGAAATGCGCTGTTCTCGCAACTGGACCCCATGGCGAATTCATCCATATTCAATCTGCCGAACGGAATAAATCCGGCTGAACGCAGTCGCGACACGGCAGTTGAATCATAAGGTGAAACCACATCGGCCAGCAACCTTGAAGCACAGGAACAGGTTTCCCCTTCCGCAACGATACAATCCTTGATACCTATCGGAATACCGTCGAATTCACTTTTGGTATTGCCGGCGGCACGGCGGGCATCAGACTGAGCGGCATCTTTTAAAACCCGGTCTCGGTCCAATTTAAGAAACGCTCTGATTTCACCGTCGCGGCGGTCGATTTCATCCAGATAACCCCGAACCAGTTCCACGGAACTCAGCTCCCCGGCGGCCAGCATGGCAGCCAGCGAATGCACAGGTTCAGCAATAACCGCAGCCATCAGTTCATCCCCTCTCCGGGCAACACCTGCGCCACTTTAATCAGACAATCGTTCATCACCGCCGGAGCATTGGCGAGCATCTTGTCACGGGGAAAAGAATCCATGACTTCATCTTCACGCCACACATTGCTCCGCATCGTGGCGCGCGAGGTCGGTTCAACACCGGTGACATCAACTTCCTTGAGCTTATCTATATACGCCACAATACTGCGCAGATCACGTTCAAGCCCGGGCAACTGGTCATCGGAGATTTCCAGTCGCGCCAGCTCAGCGACATAACGAATGTCCATATCCTGATTTTCCATCAGCGGTCTCCCAAAACGGCAACCTGGGTCAGTCGCCTTTTTCCAAAGTCAGAGTCCTGCTGACCAGATCGCAGACTTCGGATGGACCGAAATACTGGATCGGCCCGGGATACACATAGGAAGTTTCCTCGGCCCAGACGGCGCGGTGAGCGGCGAAGAAACGGAACGGCTTGCCGTCGAGTTCAACCAGCGCCTTGCGAATCACCGGCTTATCTTCGCCGTGCCGGCGCTCGATATTCATCATCATGGTAATCGGAATGCCGCCGGCCACCCATTCGGAAGCCGGTCTGGTGGTATTGCGGATACTCGACATATACCCGGTACGGCCGGCGCCGATCAGCGCGGCGGCATTGTAACCGAGACTGTAGCAATAATCGGCATCGTAATTAGACGGAGCGGCGCAACGCCCCTCGTACCCGAAGAAGTGAGTCTGAGCGGCGAATTTGCCAGCGTATTTACCCTCTTCCTTGCGTTTTTTGAGTTCGGCGGCCACCATTTCGGCCAGCATCTTCTCTGTTTCAATCAATGACACTTGAACATTGCCGTGCGGATCACGGTCATTGCAGAGTTGCATCTGAATTCCTCCCGGCAGGGAAGAAAACACCGCCGCGCTGCCGGAACTCAATTTTGACAAAGCGAATTTAACTTTTTCCGGCTTATTCATCCGTTCCACCGCCGCGGCATCCGCTGCCAGCAGATCGTTCAGTTCGGAAATCAGCACCTTGATTTCCGGGATAAATTCAATCAGCCCTTCGGGAATCAGCGCCACTCCGAAATTCATGCCTCCGGCGGCGCGCACGGCAACCACATCGGCTATACCTTTAACGATACCGCCCAAAGTCATCTTTTCAGCGGCTACCTCCTCGGAAATAATCGCCACATTGGGCTGAGTCTGCAAAGCGCATTCCAATGCGATATGCGAAGCACTGCGTCCCATCAGCTTAATAAAGTGCCAGTACTTTTTAGCGGAATTGGCATCCCGGCCGATATTGCCGATCAATTCACTGTAAACCCGGCATGCGGTATCGAAACCGAAACTGGTTTCAATCCACTCGTTCTTCAGATCGCCGTCAATGGTTTTCGGGCATCCGATGACTTTGATTCCAGCATCGATGCTCTTGAAATGTTCCGCCAGCATACAGGCGTTAGTATTAGAATCATCGCCTCCGATAATGACCAAAGCAGTAATCCCGCGGGATTTACAACTCTCCTCGGCCGCCTTGAACTGCACATCAGTTTCCAATTTGGTACGCCCGGAACCGATCATATCGAACCCGCCGGTATTACGGTAGGCATCGATAAAAGCGGCATCAAGTTCCACCGCCTCGTTCTTCACCAGACCGTCGGGACCTTTCAAAAAACCGAACAACCGGTTGGCCGGATTCAGACTTTTCAAGCCGTCAAACAGACCGGCAATCACATTATGCCCGCCGGGAGCCTGACCGCCGGAAAGAATAACACCGGTATTAAACACCGGAGAAACACTTTTGACTCCGGCGGAAAACTCCAGCACCGGACTCCCGAAAGTATTTTTGAAGATCTGTTTAATTCTCTCCACATCGGCTACCGCGGCGGTCGGAGCGCCTTCGGTTACTTTTACACTGGCGCCGTTAGCGAACGCCGGCGGCAGCTTCGGAGCGTAAGTCGCTCTGGCTTTCTGCAAAGGAGAAACGGAAATCATTTCAAAGTCCTTTCGTTTGGATTAGATAATTAAAAACGTATTGAGTTTTTTATTCTTTTACTATAATAAAAACGTTAGAAAAATATACCGCCGCCCGACTTCAAAGTCAATCATCAGCGAGCCGCAAAATGTAAAAAGCGGAGAGTCCGCAAAGCATCGAAATAGATATGAAAAGCGCGAATCTTCTCCGCTCTGGCGGGAGGTGTGTTGCGCAAAATATCCGGCCAGACGGAAAAAAAACCTTCTTTTTTCAGAAATGCCATCCCCGCCGGGGGCAATCCGGCGGACCAGACTGGAATATCGGCAAGATCAGGAGCGGACAACACACAATCCAGAAGCATTTTCAAATCCGCAAAAGCGGAATCAGGAACTTCATTCAAATTTTCACCGCGAATCAGTTTTTGTAAAGCCGGACCGGTGCCGAACGGGACCCGGGCAGATAAACGGGCTGACGGATGCACAGTTATCTCAGCGGACGCCACAGGACCGCATTTCCGCAATTCCTGAAGAAAATAGAAATCCTCTCCGCCGCGCCGGCCCCGCATACCGCCGCAACGGACATAATCAGAAATCCGCACGGCGAACGCCGATCCGACAGCACTGAACGCGTATGGGCTGCCGCAATTGCGTAATTTATCCACATAACGGTTCAGATACGCCTCGTAACGCCTTTCCGCCGCTTCCCCCACGGGATTTTCACCGGTCTGATGCACCACCCGGAACACTGCGCCGGAGATATCCGGCCGGCCGGAGAAAAAATCAGTACCGCGGCGAAAATAACCCGGTTCCGCCAAAGTGTCGGCATCCAGCGAAAAAATTATCCGGCGAGTCAAATCCGCTCCGGCGGCAAAAGCGGCGGCGGGGGCGGCATCCATTCCGAGTTTACGCGCTTCCCCCACTCCGCCACGGACCGCTCCGGCATCAATAAAAAAAACACCGCGGCGCCGTTCCTTTCTCAACCGGTCCAGCATACCGGCCGCGCCGCCGCCGGATGTTCCGGCAGGATAATTCACCACGCACAGAGCGATGCAATCCGGGGTGTCATCCAAACGCAAAGAGTCCAAAGTATCGAACAAAGAGTTCTCTTCGTCGTAAGCTGGTATCACAGCGCAGCCTGACCAGCACGGGGGAAGCGGAGGCTCAACCGGGAACAGGCGGCAGCGCCGAAAATATTTTACGTATTTTATCCGGCTGTTCAATCGAGCAAAGTACCGGAAAGCGATACCGCTCCGGCACGGGTTATCCGCACATTCCGCAAAACCCCCGGCCTGATTCCGGCATCCGGCTCAAAATGAATTACCCGGTTGGCACCGGTACGGCCGCACCAGCGCGAAACGTTGCGAGGGCTGACTCCTTCCACCAGTACCTGCTGCACCGTACCGACCTGACCGGCAAGCGAGGCGGCGACGCGCCGTTTCAAATCTTCAAGCAGAATACGATTGCGTTCCCGCTTGACCTCGGCCGGCACCGAATCAACTTCGCGGGCGGATTTCGCTCCCGGACGAGGAGAATATTTGAAAATGAAAGAATTATCAAATCCTACACGGTTGAGAAGGTCGCGGGTGGCATTGAAATCCGCTTCTGTTTCGCCCGGGAAGCCGACTATCACATCCGTGGAAAAAGTCACTTCCGGAATCGCCCGGCGAATATTTTCCACCACCCGTAAATAATCAGCCGCGGTGTACTGGCGGTTCATCGCCTTGAGGATGCGGTCGGAACCGGATTGCACCGGCAGATGCAGACTTGGACAAACCGTACGCGACGCGGCGATGGTATCAATAAGTCTGCGGTTGAAGTAAGTCGGATACGGGGAAGTGAAGCGCAACCGCAGAAGACCGGGAATTTTATCCAGCGCGGCCAGCAAATCCGCAAACGGGGAAACATCATCCGGCGGAGGAACGGTATTGCCTCCCCATCCGTATGCCGCCACATTCTGCCCCAGCAACAGAAGTTCGCGGACCCCGTCCGCGACCAATGCTTCCGCCTCGGATACGATATCCGCCTGCGACCGGCTGATTTCCCTTCCCCGCACATAAGGCACAATACAGTAACTGCAAAAACGGTTGCAGCCGCGGGTAACGGCAATCTGACCGAAAATATCACCGGTGCGCCGCCAGTGGGCGGACATACCGTCAAGCACCGCATCGGACGGTTCGGTACAGGAAAATCTAAACCGTCCGCGAATCAAACGGTCAACCGTTTCCACTACCCGGTGCAACTGACCGGTTCCCAGAACAAAATCCAGATGCGGAATATCTTTAAGCAACCCTTCCCCGCACCGCTGGGCCATACATCCCAGCACTCCGATAAGCAGATTCGGCTTAACCGCCTTCAATTTTTTCATGATACCGATTTTGCCGAGAGCCTTGCGTTCCGCCTGTTCGCGCACGCTGCAAGTATTGAAGATCAACACATCCGCATCGTTTTCATCATCGGCAATACTGTATCCGGCGGCATTGAACATCCCGGCAAGCGCCTCCGAATCACGCTCATTCATCTGGCAGCCGTAAGTTTTGATATAAACTTTCACGGCGCCGCCTGCAAGAGGGTAAGATTATTACGGTGCACAACCTCGTCATCGGCATCCGCACCGAGCACATTGTGAAGTTTTTCAGTGCGGCAACCGCGGACCAACAGACATTCATCGGCAGAGAAATTCACCATGCCGCGGGCAAACGGAATGCCGTCAGGACCGGCTATTTCCACGGTGTCGCCGCGTTTGAAACCGCCGGATATTCCGCAGAGACCGGAAGCCAGCAGACTGCGACCGCCTGAAATAATCGCGTCCGCCGCCCCCGCATCAACTACAAGAGTGCCGGAAACCCGGGCGAAAAACCTCAGCCAGCGTTTGCGGCCTGGCATCTTTCCCTTGCGGGGCAAAAATAAAGTACCGACATCGGCGCCGGAAAAAATTTGTTCCAGAATACCCGGCTCACGCCCGTCGGCAATCCACAATGCCCCGCCGCCGGCATTGATAATATCGGCGGCGCGCAACTTGGATTCCATGCCGCCGATACTCATACTTGAATCATCGGTTCCGCCGGCCATTTTACGCAGCGCAGGCGTCAAATTCCTTACCACGGAAATCCGCTCCGCCAACTTACCGTCGTCATTGCGGCGGCGCAATCCGCTCTCGGTAGTGAGAATAACCGTCAACTCCGCATCGGTAAGAGAAGCCAAAGAACCGGCAAGAGTATCGTTGTCACCGAATTTCAGTTCATCGGTGGAGACCGGATCGTTTTCGTTTACCACCGGCAGGGCGCCGCACTCCCACAGCGCATTGATGCAATTCATCACATTGAGGTAGCGGCGGCGGTTACCCAAATCTCCGCGGGTAAGCAACAACTGCGCGGAAGCAAAACCATGCCGGCTGCATTCATCGTCATATATCGCCATCAGCCGGCTTTGCCCGACCGCCGCCAGCGCCTGTACTTTATCCAGTTCCCGCGGACGCGACTTCAGGCGCAATTCCCGCATACCCATACCTACCGCGCCGGAAGAAACCAGCAGCACCTTGCGTCCTCCCTCGCGGATAGCGGAGATTCCTTCCACCAGCCTGCCCACGGCTTCGCGGTCTGCCAGCAGACGTGTACCCGCCTTTACGACAACCCGGCTGCAACCCGACACAATCCGGCGCCTGATTCCGGCATCCGTTTCCATATCCGTCATTTATTCCTCACTTTTTTCACCGGCATCCGCAGCGGGGGAACGGATCTTCCAGCAACGGTAAATCTGCGGCACCAGATATTTCAGCACTGCGGCCGCAGGCAACGCCAGCACCATGCCGGAGAGCCCGGCGAACACGGCTCCGAGCAACACCACGATTATGGTTTCCAATGTACTCAGGCCGAGAGATTCTCCGATTACCGCAGGATACAGAATGAATTGCTCCACAATGCCGTTGTAAAGCAAATACGCGCTCAGTGTCAGCAACAACTGGGTCCCGCTGCCCCCGGATGCCATCACCACAATACAGGTTACCGTGGCGGACAGCACCGGACCGATATAAGGCAGCAGAATACCGCAGCCAGCCAGCGGACCGAGCAACATGAAATACGGTATGCCGAGCAAAGCGAACACCGTAGTATACACCGTAGTATCAACCAGTATCAGAATCAGATAGCCGCGCACCCAGATGCGCAGTTTATCGATCACTCCACCGACAATCCGGCGGGCCTCGAGGACAGTTTCGCGCGAAGCTCCGGGCAACCAACTGCCGTTGAACACCGTCCGCACCAGCAATTCACTCTGCTGCCCGGAACAGTTGCGGTTCTCATGGCAGAATTCGGCGAATTTAGCGATGAACAGCAGAAAGAAAAACACTGTAAGCAACAAATCAGACAACAGCGAAACCAGCACACCGACGAATCCGGCGGTGAAGGAGAAAAATCCGCCGGTGCGCCTGATGACCATAGCGATGAACTGCCGGCGCGCCGATTCGTCATTGAGTACCCTGGCGGCATACTCAACCCCCATGCGGATAAGCGGCAGATTTTCAACTTTGCTCCGCAGTGTTTCAAGATAATTTTTGGAATGATCCAGCAACCGCAGGGAGGATTTTTCCACAAGATTCCCGTTGCCGGCATCGGCGACGACCTCCTGCTGAACATCAGCCACTTTCGCCTTTAAACTGCTCATATAACCGCCGGCCAGCATAGAAACAGCGGCAATAATTCCGGCGATAAAAAGCATAATCACAAGACAGGTGAGAAAAACCGACTGACTGATAATCTGCCGGCGTTGCTTTTTGGCAATTTCATCCTGACCTGACGGAGGAACGGCATTTTTCCGGCAGGAGCGCCGAATCCGTTCAGCCAGCATTTCCAGCGGCGCAACGGTCAGTTTAAGCAAACGGATAAAACCGTGCCATATGCCGCCTCCGGAAGCAAGACTGCGCTCGAAATATTTTTCCAGCGGCAACAGCACATAAGCAAGAATGAGACCGAAAATCACCGAGCGCAGCAAAGTGGCGGTAACGATGAATACCAGTATCACCCCAAGTGCCACCGCAATGCCGGCACCGGAACGCAAAATACGCTGGCGCCTGGTCAGCGACAATTCAACCCCGGTCTGCAAATCCTCCAGTTCCGCTTCGGAAATTCCGATTGCGGAAGCCAGACCGGCGATATAAGTCCGCGCCCCCTGCCGGCAGTGCGCGGCGACAGCCACACTCAGCAGCAACCGCAACATTTCCGATTTTTCTGACAACGTGAGAACAGAAAGCCCGGCGGCGGCGGCGGCAACCGGAACAGCGGCGGAACCGCTGACCTCATCGGCGAAAGAAACTCCGGCGCGGCCGAAATCATCAGCAAGAAGTTCCGCGGCGACAGCATAACTTTCGCGGTCGGCACGGCCGCCGTATTCAAGCACGGAACGAATCAGGGAAAGAAAATGCCGGCGGCGCTCTGTCTGCTCATCACCGCTGCCGAAACGCAGATTAAGCGATGATGCGGCGGCTACAACAATCTTCCGGATAGAACCGGTAACCCGGCCGCCGAAAAAGCCGACAAATTCGTTCATTAAACCGTACTCCGGACCGTTCAGCGAACCTTGACGCAACGGTGACCGGGCACAATCTCACCCAGCACCTCGGCTCTGATACCGCAACCGCGGGCGGCGGAAACCGCGGCATCCGCATCAGACGGACGAACAAACCAGACCATACCTATGCCCATGTTAAAAACCCGGTAGGCTTCGACCGGATCAACATTTCCTTTTTCCACCAGCAATTTGAAGATCGGCAGCACCGGCAACACATCGCTGTGGAAAACCGCATCCACATCGTCCGGCAAAATACGCGGCACATTGTCATACAGACCGCCGCCGGTGATATGGGCGATACCGTCCAGCGCCACTCCGGCATTTCTGGCGGCGCGGATGGCGGGGAAATAACAGGTGTGCGGCTTCAGCAGCGCCTCCCCCACCGTCTCGCCCAGCTCGTCCAGATAAGTATTCACATTGTAAGAACACTGAGAGAACAGTATCTTGCGGGCCAGACTGAATCCGTTGGTATGCAAACCGTTGGAGCCAAGACCGACGGCGACATGCCCGGGACGGATTTTTTCTCCGGTGATGAGTTCTTCCTTTTCCACTACCCCGTTGATCACGCCGACCAGATCGAAATCGTTGCCGTACATCCCCGGCATTTCCGCGGTTTCGCCGCCAAGCACCGCGCAATCAGCGGCTTTACAGGCTTCGGCTATACCGGTCAGAACCTGTTCGTAAAGCGGGCTGCGCAGATGACCGATTCCGATGTAATCCAGAAAAAACAACGGTTCAGCTCCCTGTACGGAAATATCGTTGATACAGTGATTGACGATATCATGCCCGACAGTATCGAATTTATTCATCATCATGGCAATCATCAATTTGGTGCCGACACCGTCGATACTGGAAACCAGAACCGGATGGCGGTATTTAGATAAATCCAGTTGAAACAGACCGCCGAATCCGCCGATAGGCGCCAGCATCTCCGGGCGGCGGGCTTCCGCGAATTTGCTTTTCACTCTGCCGAGTAAATCAGTTGCGAGATCAATATCGACCCCGGCGGCTTTGTAGAGTTCACTTTTGACTTGCTTTTCCATAATCCGCCATCTCCAGTTACAGCGCAAACGGCGCAAAAATAACCGCCAACGCCTGAAATAACAAAAATAACGATAAAGACAGAATAAGATATATTGCGGAGAGCGGTATTGCAACCGAATCAGCTTTCGCCGCGCTCAATTTTATCGACAACAAACAGCGGCCGGTTTTGAGTCTCGATAAAAATCCGCCCGACATACTCGCCGATCAGCCCCAGCAGAACAAACTGCAAAGCGCCGACCAGAATCACCACAGCAATAATACTGGTCCAACCGGCGACAGTATCAAAAAAGAAATAACTCACGAAACAGTAAATCAGCAGCAGCAGAGCGACAATCACGCCGAAAAGACCGAGAAAAACACCGATGCGCAGCGGTTTTACGGAAAAAGAGGTTATAGCATCGCAGGAAAGTTTCAGCATCTTGCCCAGCGGATATTTGGTGACTCCGACCTTACGGGCGGCGCGGTCATAATAATACGGCACCTGCTTAAATCCCACCCAACTGATCATGCCGCGGATAAAACGCGCATGTTCGGGCATCTGAAGCAGAGCATCAAGAACTTTACGGCGCATCAGCCGGAAATCCCCGGTGTGCATGGGGATGGAAATATCTGTCATAAAACGCAGCACACGGTAAAACATTCCGGCGCTGAAACGTTTGAACCAGCTCTCGCCGGCGCGGCGGTTGCGGCGGCCGTAAACCACATCGGCGGATTCCGAATCCATAATCCGCAGCATTTCCGGCAACGCTTCGGGAGGATCCTGCAAATCGGCATCAAGAATGAAAATATAATCGGTACCGCGGGCCTCGGCCAGACCGGCGGACAATGCCAGCTGATGGCCGTAATTACGGGAAAGTTTCACCAGTGTCAAGGCAGGATACAATGCGCGCAACCGCCGCATTTCGGCATAGCCGCCGTCGGTGGAGCCGTCATCCACCAGCACGATTTCATAATCTGGAGTTACGGCGGCAACGACGGCATCGACCCGGCGCACCAGCAATTCCAGCCCGGGTGCCTCGTTAAAGCACGGAATAACCGCAGACAAAGTTATTGAGCGCATAACATTTCCCCACCGTTGAACAAACAACACCGTTATCTTAAACCGGACGACATGCCGCCGGTGACAAAACTGAAACCCGACACGGCAAATCAATGCCGGCGGAAGAATAATCTGGCACGATCCCGCAAAGTCAATGCCGCCGATGCCTTGCGGATTTCCCCGCCGCTCACCGCCGCCAGTGGATTGCCGTCAAACCAGGCGGCGACCATTTGAAGCGGAAAATAAGACTCCAGAAGACGGCGGCATTTGGCCAGTGTAATTCCGGATGCGCGGTGCGCATCGGACCCGACGGCATGGCAATAACCTTTTTCAGCCAATTGCCATGCCGACCGCTCGCTCTCTCTGCCGTAGCGGCCGAGAAAACTGCCGCAATTGAGTTGAAAGCCGATCCCGTCAACACCGGACATAAGCGATGCGTTGTCAACGGCGTTCCTGCTCCAAAGCCGCTCCGGATGAGCAAGTATAATACGATTGGAAAAATCGCTCAAACGGTTGACAAGAGACTGAGTTATCCAGATTGTTTCCAAATCAAGCAGAAAATAACGCCCGCCGCCGGCAGTACGCAAATCATCCGCGGACTCGGAAGCGACCGCCAGATTGTATTCAGTACCGGGAATAAGGGTAACTCCGCATTCCCCGGCTACCGGAACCGCGGCGTCAAAAGCCGCCTGATAAGCACCGGCATTCCAACAGTGGCTGGAAGCCACCACCGCGGTAACCCCCTGATTACGATATTCCTCCAGCATCCGGCGGGTCTCATCCAGATCAGGAGAACCGTCATCGATGCCGGGAAGCAGATGAGCGTGCAGATCAATCACGGGAATCAGTACCGTTCTTCATCTTTTCCGAAGCCGGTTCATCCGCGGTGGAACAATGATGATGCTTATGTATCCCGAACAATCTCTCAAAGAAAGTACGCCTGTGCGGCTTGTGCTCCTCGTAGCCGTAGCCGTAACCGTAGCCGTAACCGTAGCCGTTATCACCCCTCGGCATTACTCCGTTCATCACTACCCCGACGATGCCGATTCCCAGCAGTTCCAACTGTTTTCTCGCCCCGACAAGAAGCTCTTCACGAGTATAGAAATCGCGGGTTACCACGATAGCGCCGTCCGATGTTTTACCGACAATAGCGGAATCGGCGACAACTGAAATAGGGGGCGCATCAAGAATGATGTAATCATATTGTCTGCGCCAACCTTCCAGCAACATCTTGAATTCCTCCGAGTTAAGCAGTCTGGAAGGATTCGGCGGCACCGGTCCGCCGAAAAGGGCGTCAACAGGCAGACCGGGGATGATATTGTGAATCACGCACTCCTCAAAAGCGGCACCGTCGGAAATCATATCCACCAATCCTTTTTTGGTATGGCTGGAGAATGCCTTGCGCAGCATCGGTTTATGCAGGTCGCAGTTGACTACCAGAGTTTTAAATCCCAATTCAGCAAAAGAAACCGCGATGTTGGAAGATGTGAAAGTTTTACCTTCGCCGGGGACTGAACTGGTAACCATAAAGACCCTGCCAATTCCGTCTCTTTTGGTACCGGTATACCGCAGATTGTTGCGCAGCATCCGGAACGCTTCAGAAATGTTCATGTGCCGGGACGCCTCGCTGCCGCTCAATGCCGCGACGATTTGGTTTTTCCCGGGATTTTTCTCCAAATCAACCTGAAGTTTCCTGTCCAGAGGAATAACCCCCAATACCGGAATATTCAGTATTCTCTGCAGATCATCGGCACCGCGCAAACGGGTATCGAACAGAAAAGTAAGCAGGAAAATAAACCAAACCGCCGCCATGCCGGAAACCGCGCCGGCAACAACAAAAAGCCCGGTGCGCGGGAAAACCGGCACGACCGGAACTTCCGCTTTATCGATAACCTGAGAATTCTTAACTCCGATAATATTGCAGATTTCGTCCAGAAAAACCGTTCCCATCAGATTAGCCAATTCCGCGGCTTCGACAGGAGACCGACTGGTCACATTGATATAAATGTATCTGGATTTCAACGGACTGTCGGTTGTTACAACATAATGCTGCGGATAATCACCGTTGTGATTAGCGGCAAAAAGTTCCTTTACTTTGTTGTTAAACCGTCTAGTCTCAAACAAAAGCTTGTAATCACCGACCAATTCCAGACCGAAACGCAAATCGGTCATCGTATTCTTAACAGTCTCGGAACGGTCCTCGCTCAGTTCATCCGTAAACCCGGTACCGTTTTCAGCAGAAATTCTTCCGATATAAATGGTGCTCTGCGCCAGATATTCGGGTTTAACACAATAAGAGCACAACAGCCAAACAGCAACACCGATAAAAAGGGCGGCCAAAGCCATGAAGAGCAGATGATGCAGAGTGAAATTCAGATAAAAACGAAAATTGAGACTCTTGGGATCTCTCATTTTTTACAACTCCCCATTGTGATTATCCGCATTATGAGCTCTGTCCTCCTACTTAACCAACGAATATAATACCTGCACTGTACAAAACCAAATTCAATTGAATAAAAACCAGGACATTCCGCTCCCGATTTTCTCCGCTCCGACTGATTCCCGCTCCGACTGAAAGAAAATTAATCCGCATCCTGGTATCACCGCGATGCCCGATATCAGCAACGGCAGCGGCCGGCGGTAACAATAATATCGGACGTACGCAAAAAACTTTTCATCAAATTTTTTCAGTCATCTTTCCGCTTCCAACGCGCGATCGTCAGGCGCGATCGTCAGGCGCGATCGCGCGCGAGGCTTTATCCGCCTTTAATCCACGTTTCCGCAATACCTTTCCAACGACACCAGACATATCCGCGGAAGACAAAGCCGTATATACATTCTACCAATCCGATCCGACCACCGCTACAATCTGGCATCGACAATACGGCGCGGCAACACCCCTTTGATATCGAAGACAACCGCTTCCCGGCGGGCGAAACTCCCGATATCCAATCCGGCAAACTGACGATGCGCCACCGCCAATACCACCGCGTCGTATTTCCCGGCGATTTCAGACGAATTTTTAAAGGAAGTCAAACCGTATTCCCGGAAAATTTCCGCAGGATCGGCCCACGGGTCAAAAATATCGACTTCGCAACCGAAATCCTGAAGACCGCGCACCACATCCACGGCGCGGCTGTTGCGGATGTCGGGGCAATTTTCCTTGAAAGTGACACCGAGCTGCAGCACCCGTGAACCGAGGATTTTATGACCTTTTTTAATCATCAATTTGACCACCTGCTCCGCTATATATCCGCCCATACCGTCATTTATGCGGCGCCCGGCCAGAATAACCTCAGGCAGATAACCCAGCGCCTGCGCTTTATGTGTGAGATAATACGGATCAACACCTATGCAGTGACCGCCGACCAGACCAGGTTTAAATTTCAGAAAATTCCATTTGGTGCCGGCCGCCTCCAGCACTTCATCGGTGTCGATGCCGATCAGGCGGAAAATCTTAGCCAGTTCGTTCACAAACGCGATATTAAGATCACGCTGACTGTTCTCTATCACCTTGGCGGCCTCTGCGACTTTGATGCAACTCGCCTTGTGAGTGCCGTTGAGCAGGATCGAACCGTACAGAGCGTCTACAGCATCAGCGGTTGCCGGAGTAGAGCCGGAGGTAACTTTTTTTATTCGGACAAGCGTGTGCTCCTTGTCGCCGGGATTAATGCGCTCGGGGGAATAACCGCAAAAGAAATCCCGGTTAAATTCCAAACCGGAGAATTTTTCCAGCACCGGAACGCAGTCCTCTTCGGTACAGCCGGGATAGACGGTGCTTTCGTAAACCACGATCATACCCTTACCCAGCACTTTGCCAACGGTTTCGCTGGCTTTCAGAAGCGGCGCAAGTTCCGGGCGATTATATTTATCAACCGGAGTCGGGACAGCCACAATAATCACATCGCGGTCGCGCAAATCATCAGGATTGCCGGAATATCTGAGAAATTCCGCGGACTTCAGATCTCCGGAAGAAGTTTCCAAAGTTAAATCCTCGCCGCGCCGCAACATAGCCAGACGTTCCGGGTTGACATCAAAACCGACGGTGTCATAATGTTTGCCGAATTCCACCGCCAGCGGCAACCCGACATAACCGAGCCCGACTATACCTACCTTTACAGTTCCGCTTTTTATCTTGGACAGCATTTTTTCATTTCCCGGTATTTTTCATCCGACAACACAGGCGGACGCAACGGCAACATACGCAGAAAAAACTCGCGCAAAACAGTCAGCGAAATATAACTTACGCATTTGAGGTTGCGCCCAAAAATTCTGCGGCCTCCGGTAAGCGACCGGAACAGCCATTCCATACCGACTTTTCTGATCCACGGCGGCGCCCACGAGCGATTACCGGAGTGAAAATCAAAAGCAGCCCCCACACCGAGCATAACCGGCACCCGCAGACGATTCAAATGCTTATTCATCCAGAATTCCTGTTTCGGGCCGCCGAGACCTATCCAGAGAAAATCCGGGGCCGCCGCGTTTATACGCTCTATCAACTGATCTTCTTCGGACGCCGTAATCTCCCGGAACGGAGGAGAAAGCACACCGGCGACTTCAAGACCGGGAAACTGTTCCTTAAGATTCGCGGCAAGCTTCTCCGGCACCCCTGGCGCGCCGCCGAGAAAAAAATGCCTGTATCGCCGCGACACGCCGCTCTCACAAATTTTCAGCATCATGGCAGGTCCGGTAACGCGCTCGAATTTACGCCGGAAATGCCAGCTCCAGCATTTTGCAACGGCGACACCGTCAGGATATACCAACGATGCGGCATTTACAACATCCCGGACATCGGCATCAGTACAGGAACGATAGAATAAATTACCTTCAAAAAAGCAGACATAATGAGATGTTCCGGAATTGTGCAGCCATTCAATTTCATCCAGTGCCTGTTCCGGAGCGGAGGCATTTATCTGAACACCGTACAAAAAACCGGTTTGAAACAATCCGCCCATCTCCGTGTCCGGCCTTCCAAAACAATACAATCCTGAGTCCATGCCAATGTTAATGTATCACTGCGCAAATGAGATTGCCAGTCAAAAAAGTTTGTATCCGGCATACTGAAACTGTATATTCTATTTCAGGGATCAGGGTTCGAAATCACGGCAGAGTACAGGCAGCGTAACGGACGATCCATAACATAATCAGGCATTCAATCGGTGTTTAGAGGAGAACTGCAATGGCCGCGAAAAAAGTTTTTGTATCCGGATGTTATGACATGCTGCATTCAGGGCATGTGGCTTTTTTCGAGGAAGCCGCCTCTCACGGCGATCTGTATGTGGGACTGGGCTCCGACAAAACCATCTGGGGGCTGAAGGGACGGCGCACCATAAACAACGATGCCGAACGCCTGTACATGGTGAAGGCAATCCGGTATGTGAAAGACGCCTGGATCAATTCCGGCAGCGGAATAATGGATTTCACAGAAGAAGTCGACCGGCTCAGGCCGGATATCTTCTTTGTCAATTCGGACGGATTCACCCCCGCAAAAGAGAAATTCTGCAGGGAACGCGGCATCGAACTGGTGGTCAGCAAGCGCATTCCCAGCGCCGGATTGCCGGCGCGGTCCACCACCAGCATAAGGAAAGAGTGCAGGATCCCGTACCGGGTAGAACTGTGCGGAGGATGGATGGATCAGCCGTTTATCAACAGCATTCTGCCCGGCTCCGTCCTGACCATATCCATTTACCCGGATTATGAATTCAACGAGCGCAGCGGTATGGCGACCAGTTCGCGCAAAAAAGCAGTGGAGCTGTGGCAGACGGATATTCCG
Source organism: Victivallaceae bacterium (assembly GCA_045598845.1). Classification (GTDB taxonomy): domain Bacteria; phylum Verrucomicrobiota; class Lentisphaeria; order Victivallales; family Victivallaceae; genus JAZRUY01. Next base: position 11,270 of record JAZRUY010000063.1, on the reverse strand, counting down.
GCTGGAAACCCGGAGCAACTGGCGAAGACCCTGTTCGCGGTGGAAAATCCGCCGGGGACAGAACATATAAGCGGTTCGCAGGATCAGCTGGGAATTCTGATGCCCGGGCTGAATAAACTTAATTACGACAACGGGTACTGGCCGGTTTCCATCGACAGCGAACACGATGACGACATCATGAGATTCGTGGAAGACAAACTGTGGCTGCTGCAGTTACCGCAGCGGCAAGCCGGATACAATGTGTTCGCGGACAAGAATATCAATGCCGCAAGCATACGGAAGCTCGCCGAATCCTCGGAAGAAGCATGGCGGGCGATACTGAAAAAGGATGTGAAAAAATGGGGGGAAAGCACCAGCAGATGCTTTGAGGCGCAACTGGAGATGTTCCCGCATACCGCAACAACGGAAGTACTGGAGATGATCGACACCTACCGCGGGCAGGCTTACGGATGGAAACTGACCGGCGCCGGAGGCGGCGGATATCTGGTACTCATATCCGATACCGAAATCAAAAACGCCATCAAAGTGAAAATAAGAAACTGAGGCACTCCCTGCGGGAGCGATATCCATTCGGAAACAACACCGAAGTAATAAGCACAAATGATTGAAGACAGCGAAAATTTGAACAAGGTAGCGGTTACCGTAATCGGATACAAGCGGCTGGATTCGATTCAAAGGCTGCTTAAAAATCTTGAATCAGCGTCATATCCGGATACAGGAGTACCGTTGATATTCAGCATCGACTGCGGCGGAAACGGGGAGTTGAATAAATTCGTTTCCGAATATCACTGGCCATACGGAGAAAAATACGTCTTTATTCAAAAAGAACGGCTGGGGCTGAAAAAACATATATTCACATGCGCCGCGAGAAGCCGTTATTTCCGCGGAATAATCCTGCTGGAAGATGATCTGGCGGCGGCTCCAGGCTACTATGATTACACCGTTCAGGCGCTGGACGCATATGAAAACACTCCGGAAATAGGAGAAATCGCACTGTATTCCGGTATCATGAACGGATTCGTCAATCTGCCGTTCTTCCCGCTGCACCGCGGCGCGGATGTGTTCAAACTGCAATATACCTGCACATGGGGAGAGTGTTTTACCTACAGAATGTGGTCGGAATTCGAAGAGTGGCTGGCTGAATGGGACGGCAATTTCCGCACAGTGGAACTCATAGAGGAAATCCGCGGTTGGGAGCAGGCGTGGTCGAGATATTTCCATGCTTATCTTTCCGCCACCGGCAAAACCGTAATAACCCCGTATACCGGGCTGACTACTCCGACAGGAGAAGCGGGAACACACGACTGCAGCATTTACCGCACACCGTCACCCATGGAACTGAATCAGAAACAGTATCTGATGCCGCCGGCGGAATTTCTGACAGCTTATGACAATTTCTACAATTGCATGGAACTGCATACTGCTCTCGGACTCGGAAACGAACTCTGTCTGGATTTATGGGGTATCGGAAGAGAGCGCATGACGGAAAACCGCACATACCAATACCTGCTCAGTACCAAATCATATCCGTACCCGGTGATAAAGCAGTGGGGCGCGGTACTGGTACCGGCGGAACTCAATATTTTACACAATGTGCCGGGAAACGACATATTCCTATACGATCTGCGCAAAAATAAAAAACTTGTCAAAGGCAAGTTCCGCTTGACGGCGATTGAATATTTTCTGCGCGGATTCGAGCTCAGGCGCCTGATATGGGCGGTGCCGCTGATGGCATGGAAACGAATATGGCTGAAAACAAAGAAAATCTTACACATAACCGAAGAGCAATGAAAAATGAGTAAGCTGACAGATTTCTTCAAAAAGAGGAATTTAATCTACTCCCACTATAAAAGACTGCTGTGTTTTCTGGGACCGAAATTCCCGGTGGCGGTGGACAAATGGCAGTTCAAGCGGCTGACCGGAAAAACACTTCATTTGAATCCGCCGGTAACTTTCTCGGAAAAAATACAGTGGCTGAAACTGTTCGATTACAGCAACAATCCGCTGGTGATTCAGTGTGCGGACAAATACCGGGTGAGAGAGTATCTGGAGCGGCAGGGCTGCGGTCAGATACTGAACGAACTGTACGGAGTGTACCGGAACGCCGATGAGATTCCGTGGGATACGCTTCCGGAACAGTTCGTAATCAAACTCAATACCGCTTCCGGATATAATTTCATCTGCAGAGATAAAGCATCTCTGAACATAGATGATGCCAAGAAAAAAATCAGAGGCTGGTTCCGCGCCCAGCACGGGGAGCAGTTCAGCGAGCTCCATTACACCAAAATAAAGCCGCTGCTGGTGTGCGAAAGATATATACCGACACTGGATACCGTATTCCCTATCGATTACAAGATATTCTGTTTCCACGGCAAGGCACTGTTCACCATGCTTTTCTTAGAGCGCGACACCGGTTTAAAACGGATAGCGGTAGACAAGAATTACAACATCATACCCGGTCTGCTGGACAAAAAGTACGAGGCCGACCATTTGCCGGAGCGACCGCCGCTTTTCAGCGAAATGATCGGTTACGCGGAAAAACTTTCCCAACCGTTTCCGTTTGTCAGGATGGATTTTTACTCCGACAACGGCAAAGTACTGTTCGGGGAAATGACTTTCACCCCGGGAGGAGGATTCAACAATTATTTTACGGACGATGTCAATCTGAAACTCGGCGGTGAAATACATCTGCCATGCGACAAAAAAAATCCGAATGCTGAACGCTGTTAAACATTTTTTTGTTTCCCATCGGCAGACGATCGCCAATCTGCTGATGTATTTTCTCGCTTCGCTGGTTCCGATGCTGCTCAATATCGGATCCATGCCGGTATTCGCGAAATATCTTTCCGCGGAAGATTTCGCCGTTGTCGGATTTTACAATTCCCTGTCACTTCTGTTCGAGCCGATGATAACCTTTTACATGCTTCACAATTATATGCGTAAATATTTCCAGTGCGATGAGGTAGGACGGGAAAAACTTCATACGGCAACTTTTCAACTTCTGATTTTCTTTTCCGCGGGGATGGCGGCGATTGCGATAATTCTAACCGGTATTTATCAAAATTATTTTAATAAAAACTCGCAAATCGCAGTGATTCCATTTGCCGTGTATGCGATGCTATATCCTGCGGCAACCGGAATCTTTAAATTAAAACTGACCGATTTGAAGATGAAAAAACGCAGTCTGCCGTATTTCATCTACAATTCGGTAAACGCGGTTCTGACGGCAGGGGTATCGGTGCTGCTGGTCATACTCGGCGGCGGATGCGCCGGCAAACTCGGCGGACTGCTGCTGGGAGCCGTACCGCTTTTCGCATATCTGCTGTGGGAAGAACGCAAAAACATCATCCGCAAAATTGATTTCAAATCGGCAAAAAGCATTCTGGCATTTTGTTTCCCGCTGACACTGGCGGCGATGATGGGATTCTTTTCCAACGGATACGACAAAGTTTTTCTGGAACGCTATATCCCGCTAAAGGAACTGGGATACTATTCGGTCGGAGTTTCCATTTCCCATTTTCTGTATGTGTTCTCAGACGCCATCAATTCGACATTCAGCCCGGATATTTATGAATCCGTGGCGATAAATAATTACAAGCGCTGCGCGAAGATTGTACTGCTTAAACTGGGGCTGATTTCAGCAATAGTGATACCGTTCATAATTTTTGCGCCGCTGATCGTGAATCTGCTCACCGCCGGCAGATACCGGGAATCTCTGCCGTTCTGCATAATTACCGCGCTGTCCGCAGTTACCGCATCGCTCTATTATTCTTTCAGCCAGATTACCATTGCCGCCAATCACAACCACATACCGCTGCTCAGCCGGATTATCGGTTCGCTGCTGACGGTGCTGATGTTCTACATACTGATCAAACGCTGGGGGACTTACGGCGCCGCATGGGGAGTGTCGCTGAATTTTCTTCTCTATTTCATCTGCAATGTAATTTTGCTGAATGCCGCAGTGCTGTTGGGAAAGCATACCAAAAATAAGACAAATGAGATATTGCGGGAGAAAAGCGATGGGAATTAACGATATATTGACTCTGGACGCAAAATGCACCGGCTGCGGCGCGTGCGCGGCGACCTGTCCCGGCAATTGTCTTGATCTGCAATACGACCGTGACGGATTCTGGCATCCGGTGCTGACAAATGCCGCCGCCTGCAAAAAGTGCGGATTATGCTCAACCCGATGTCCGGTATTGAATCCGCCGGAGAATCTGCCGGCGGCAGCTGACGGAGAAGTCTACTCTTATCAGGCCAATGATGAGGAAATCCTGAAAAACAGTTCGTCCGGCGGTTTGTTCACCCTGTTGGCTGACAAAGTACTGGCCGAAGGCGGCATAGTGTTCGGATGTTTATTCAATTACGGGAAAGGGTTTCCGGAGTACACCGACACCGACCATGCGCAACTGCAGGAATTGCGTAAATCAAAATACGCTGAAGCGCGGACCGGAACAATTTTCCGCGAAGTGAAAAAACAGATCCGCAACGGCAGAAAAGTGCTGTTCTGCGGCACTCCGTGCCACATACGCGGTCTGAAAAGTTATCTCGGGGAAGATTTCAACAGCGCCAATCTGCTGGCGGTGGATTTCATCTGCCACGGCATACCCTCATCGCGCCATTTTCAGCAATATGCGGGAAAGGGAGTATCGGCGGTGGATTTCAGGTACAAGGATTTTTCAAGGCCGGGAACCGGCTGGAAAGAACAGTGCCTGCGTATAGACTACAACAAGAATAAAAAAACGACTATAACCTCTGGGTATTACTCCCCTTTTATGATTGCTTTCGGAGAAAATATCGGTCTGAGAACAACATGTTACACTTGCGACAGAATTGTAAATAACGCAGCGGATATCACCATCGGAGACTTTTGGCATCTGAAGCGCTCGGATCCGGATAATCACGACAACCGAGGATATTCCGTCGGCATAATACATACCGGCCGCGGAAAAAAGCAATGGATTTCATGCAATCCTCAACAGCACGGCAAAGTTGAAAAATGTTCTATTGATACCGTAAAATACGCATTCCGTAAAAGGACTTTTGACCATAAGTTACGGGAGAAGTTATTCCGGACGGTAGTGCGCAAGATATCTTTTGTACCGGCAATAACGCTTTTCCGCCCGAAGGAAGTATTGGAAAGAGCATTAAAAAAATACATAAAAAAACGTCTGGAGCATTAACGGGCAAATACAGGTAATATTTGCACTTCAGACGGCAACGTATTTATGTTAAGAAAACCACTGTTTGACAAGTGAACTGCATATGAACAATAAAAAAGCGATTATCTATACATTAAACCACCTCAATTACGGGGCGGTGCTGCAGTGTTGCGGTCTGGTGAACTATCTCCGCGGCATAGGAATAGACGCGGAAAGCATTAACCTCAATTTTCCGTATCACCAAAAACTCTTCAGGGTATTCGGCGGCAAAGACGGGTCCCCGGTTCGCAAGATGATTTTAAACGCTTTCCGCCTGCTCCGGTACAGGGCATTAAAACGCAAAATCGACCGGACAGTCGCTTTCCGCAATCAGTGGCTGCACCTGAGCGGGCACGCCTACGTTTCAGAAGAAGAACTTCTGAATAATCCGCCAGCGGCGGATTTTCACATCAGCGGCAGCGATCAGGTGTTCCGGCCGGAAAATCCGCGGCGGCGAATATACTACCTTGACTTCAAATTGCCGGACGGACAACAAAAAATCGCTTATGCGCCGAGTTTCGGCACTGATCGTATTGCCGCGGAAACCGCGGAAATACTCCGTCCGTGGATAAAGGACTTCGCAATGCTGAGCGCCAGAGAAAGCAGCGGCGCGGGACTGCTGGCTCAACTCGGCGGAAGCACCCCGCCGACGGTGCTGGACCCGGTATTTCTGCCGGATGAATCTTTTTGGCTGGCTATCGCCGGGGAACGCCCGGTCAGAGAAAAATATATTATCGTCTATGAATTAAACGGCGGAAGAACACTGATCGACAAAGCCAACCGGATATCCGCGCGGTTGCATCTGCCGGTATATGTGATAACCACCAAACCGCAGAAATTTTATCCGGTAAAAAGGCAACTATACGACTGCGGACCGCAGGAATTCATCTCGTACATCCGCCATGCGGAATATGTTGTCACGGATTCGTTTCACGGCACATCTTTTGCCTTGATTTTCAAGCGGTCGTTCGCCGCCATGACAGCCTTAGCAAAAAGCAGCGACCGTTTAAAAACTTTGCTGGGCAGCGTAGGCGAACAACACAGACTGATTTCGCCGGAAGATGATGTGCCGGAGGAAAATTCGAATCCGCCGGCGCCGGAAGCCTACAAGCGGCTGGATGAACTGCGGCAACATTCGAAAGCGTATCTGAACCAAGCGGTTTTCGGCAGCAATATCAGGCAATAATGGCACTATATCACTATTATGAGACTGAAAAATGAATACTTATGACATGTGCGTACAGCCGTACGGCGATACGGGCAACCCCCGGGAAGAGAAGCTGTTCAGCCTTATACCGCCCCTGTTGTATATATTCAGCATATTCTGTCAACTGTTATTTTATTTTCCATACAGTGTCCCGATATCATTCTTTAGACTGGCCGGAATTCTCGGGCTGGTCAGCATAGCGCTGGTGTATATTGTGTTTTCGCGCCCGTCCGGACTCAACGGTCTCGCCAAGACGGTATATTCAAGCGGAGTTCTGCTGTTGACAATATACACTATTGTAATACCGTTCACCCCCGCGGATCAGAATTTCATCAAGGATTATCCGCAGATGATTTTATGGATTGTCTCTTTTTTGTGGGCGATTGCATTTTTCCACAACCGCCCGGAATATTCAATACGGTTCATCCGGCTGTTTCCGAAACTGCTGATATTGAACACCGCATTACTGATAATATTTTTCCGCTACAGCATCAAGATATCCGTCAATTCCGGAGATTTCGATGTGATAACCACCGCTTTCTTTATCGTATTTCTGCTGCCCGGATGTCTGTTAACAAGCCCCGGATTAAAAAAAAATATCGCAATAACCGTAATATTTATTATCTGCCTTATGAGTTTAAAGCGGAGTCTGATGCTCATGGTGCTGGGCAGTATCGCCGTCATGTATCTATTCAACAGCAAGAGCAGCCCGTTGCGCAAAATATTGATGATAATCATTGCCGCCGCCGGACTGATGCTGGCGGCGCACACCTCCTACGGCGAAAAAATAATATACCGGTTCAATGAAATACAAAACGACAAAGGCAGCGGCAGACTGGATATATACGAAGATGTGATAAACGACATGTCGTTCAATTCCGGCAAAGAATGGCTGGCGGGGCACGGGCCCCGCGCGGTCCAGCATTTTTTCCATCAGTTCTACGGATCAAGATTCCGCAGCGCGCACAACGATTTCCTGGAGATGCTCTACGATTTCGGTCTCCCCGCGCTGGTCTGTTATACGGTACTCCATCTGCTGCTGCTGGCGTATTGCGTGAAATTGCGGCGCCGTAAATCGGAGTATTTTGTTCCGTTCTGCTCCGCCTGGATTTTTTTCATAGTAACCTCGCTGACCAGTCATATAATAATCATGCCGGGATATCCGGTGTACATAATGACAGTCCTCGGCCTAATAATCGCCCTGGACAACAGAAACTATTCAATAGAGCAATATGAAAAAGCAATTATTCAAACACCGCGAACAGAAAAAACAGACAAAATCCGTTAATGCTGAACGATGTACACATATGAAACACACTGGGATTTTTCCCGTTATTTGTAAATGTATAATTCCATAAAATGCAATCGTTTTATACAGCAAGGCACAATTGAAATAATGAACAATTCACCCAAAATCACCGTGGTCACGCCGTGTTTCAACATGGGGCGGCATATCGAGAAAACCATTCAGTCGGTACTTTCGCAAAACTATGCGAATCTGGAATACATCGTTGTCGACGGCGGCTCCACCGACAACACCATGGAAATAGTGGAGCGCTACCGCGACCGGCTGGCTAAAATATTTCACGAACCGGACCACGGCATGTACGATGCGATAAGGAAGGGGTTCGCCGCCGGAACCGGGGAAATTCTCTGCTGGCTCAATGCGGATGACCAGTCAATGCCGTGGACTTTGCATACTGTCGGAGAAATATTCGGGAACTACCCGAAAGTCAAATGGCTGACGGGAATGCCGGCATTTATGAATGAAAAAAGGCAGTTAACCAAAATATATACCATGCCGGCGGCGGTTCCGCGGAAATACATCCGCAACGGCTGGTGCCGGAGCGATGTAAGAGGTTTGCTGCAACAGGAAAACATGTTCTGGCGCAGAGAACTGTATGATCAGGCCGGCGGAATCAACACCGAATGGAAATTAGCGGAGGATTTCGAACTGTGGACGCGCTTTGCAAAATATGCGGAATTGACAACCGCAAACATCCCGTTTTCGGCATTCATGAAAAGGAACGACTCTCTGTCGCGCGGAAGCGACAAGTACTATGACGAACTGATGCGGATTCTGGCGGACAGGAAAAAATATCCATCCTGCCTGTGGAGGCTCGGGGCGAAATGCGCGCCGCTAAAAGCACTCCTAAGGCTGCTGATCCGGTATAAAACACCAATCGTCTATTATTCCGAACGTGAAAAAAAATTCGTATTGAAAAAAATCCGGCGACCGGTATCCGGAAATTCATTATCGGAAATCGCCGGCAGCATATTGATGAAATAAATGCGCGAAACACTGGAACATGCGGAAAAGAGCGCGGACAATCTGTATAATTGGAGCGCTTTTCACTGCGGACGGCTCCTCGTAATCATAACCGGACTCGGATTCGGACTGCGGGCGGCACATTATTTTTTATCCCCCCAGCTGCAACGCGATTCCTGTTATTATCTGCTGTTTATGCAAGAATGGCTGAACGGCGTTCCATACCGTGAAATCGGAATTCTGCCAGGAGAAAATACATTTCCGCTCCTGCCGGGCGCTTTTATGGTGCCCACAGCATTTGTCTCTCTTACAGGACTACCCCTGGAAAGCGTTGCGATATGGTACAATATAATACTCGGCACCGCGATAATTCCGCTTATGTACCGGGGGGTTAACGAGATATTCCCACAAAAACGCTTCACCGCACTTGTCAGTGCGCTGCTGACGGCCGTTCACCCGGTCATGATCGAATTTTCCGCAACGGTACTGCGGGAAACCTCATACCTTTTTTTCTGCATACTGTACTTCATAAGCATGATAATGTGGATGAAATCATACAAGATACGGCAAATCGGGCTGGCTGGAATATTTTCCGGCCTGGCCGTGATGTCCAGAATCGAGGGCACGGCACTGCCGTTGATTACAGTGACAATACTGCTGGCATGTACCGATAAACCGGAATGCGGGACCGGATGGCGCGGCGCGGCGGTTTATGCACTATGCTTAACCGCCACGCTGGCGGCAACCGCTTATATCACCGGGGCAGACGGCATAATCTATGTGGCGGCAGAATATATAAGCCGGAGAATCATGCCGTGGATGCAAACACCTTATTTCAGGTAGAACATGGTTTCAGTCTTAGCGGAAAAAATACCTAATTTGCTGTATATACCGGTAGCGGTACTGCTGCCGCTCGGATTATACCGCATATTTTCGGAAGCGAAAGAACTTAAAAAGACGAAATTTTTCCTGATATATACAGTCTGGATGATTATGTTCGTTTCTTTCGGAACAATATACCGGATACCGAGCTCCCGCTACATATCCATACTGATTCCGCTCGTGATCCCCGCCGCGGCATTCGCCATTACGATACCGGGAATAAAATACAAAAGGATTATCGGTTTTTCGATGCTGCTCATCGTTGTTTTCCTGTGCGCCGGAAAAGCGCTCCGCCCAGGCAATGATTTTTTCATAAAAGGCATGGATGCGTTGAAACAAGACAGCCGGAAGAATCCGGAAACGGTTGTTTTTCTTTATCATGACGGCGGCAACCGTTTGCGGGTCAAGTATTATGCAAAGATGAACAACATAGTGGAACTGGATGAGCCGGACCTGGACAATTACCGCGACTTGCTCCGAATGCTGAAGCATTTTCCGGAACAAGCATATCTGATCACAGCGGAGCGTCATTACCGGTCTCCGTCAGAAATCGACAGGATAGTCGGAAATGACGCCGGAAAAAATTTCAAAATCATCTGTCAGAACTACACTGACCGGCACCGAAAAGACCGGTTTCTGGTAATCAGAAAGAATGCCGCGCCGGACGAAGCGGCCGGAAGCAGCACATGCGGCGCCGAACTGCTGCAGGAAGGCGACTGCGAAAAATCTTCGGAAGTAAAAAATAAAATACGGCAAGTATTCTCCCATAATCCCAATGCGGACTTTTTTCAAAGAAACGGCTGGGATTTCCCGGCCGGATGGAGTCTTGACAGTTGTCAGACCGATTCACCCGCAGTGGCTGAAAAAGCGATTGTCAAAAACCGCAACGGCATAGATTCAGCAGCATTGCATCTGGCAACCGGTAAACAAATTTATTGCCGCACCGCGCGGAAAATCGAAATAAAAGACAGCATGACGCTCTCTTTTGACGCCAAAGCCGAAGCCGGAACCAAGTATATCATTACCCTTTTCTTGTACAAAGACGGCAAAAGGCTGAAAAATTGCCAATACGGTTTTTTTTACCACAGCGATGATTCATGGAGCCGCAAGGAAATCATTATAAATCCGGATGATTTACCGGATGCGGATTCCTGCTTTATCGCACTGCGTTTTATCTCGGGAGACGCTTACTTCGACAATTTCAGTCTGAAAAAAAGCGCGAAATAACGAAACCAGGAACAGCGTGCGAATACAAATAAAAATCAAGCCGGGAATCCATCAGTAACGACCGGATGTTACTCCTTAAATACTTTGACAACGATAAAAAAGCGGCGAACCATGTGAATAAATTTCAAACGTTTTTATCCGGCGCGGATTGAATTCGCAAAAAACGGAATGTATGTTTTGCGTATTACTAATAAGTTATAGCCACAATAATGTCGGAAAAATTCAAAAAAAGGAGCAAAACAATGACGAAAAAGACGATTACCGCAATCTTCGCCGCACTCGCGGCGGCAGCGATGACCGGATGCGTGAACTGGTATGATTTACCGCTGGATACAGACGCTTATCCGGCGGAAGAAATTCAGCAGGACATCGCGGATTACGAGGCCAGACTGCAATTCCGCAAAACCGCATACTTTACCGCCAGACCGCCGATGTGCGTATTCAACAATCCGTGGTACGGAGTATACACGGCGGAGCAACTGGC
>JAZRUY010000062.1:0-2652 GCA_045598845.1 Victivallaceae bacterium | reverse complement strand
GCGGTATTCAACCGGTTGGCCGCGCGGCTCAAACTCCGCCTTGCTGATTCGTCCGGTTGCCACGATTATGATCATACTCTCCGGGTACTGCGCAATGCCGGGATTGTTTCCGAAGGCTTTCCCGATGCTGATATGCGTATTGTGCGTCTGGCCGCCTTGCTTCACGATTGCGAACGTCCTGCTGAAATTGCATCCAAGGGTGAGGTTGACCATGCGGTTGCCGGGGCCGATACCGCGGCCGTTTGGCTGCGCGATGAGGAGTTTGATTCGGAAACAATTGCCAGAGTGGCTGATGCCGTGCGGACCCACCGTTTCCGCCGCGGAATCCGTCCTGAATCCATCGAGGGGAAAATTGTGTTTGACGCCGATAAGCTGGACAGCCTTGGCGCGGTTGGAATCGGCAGGGCGTTTATGTTCGCCGGTCATGAACTGGCTCGGCTGCACAATACTTCCGCTGAGGCGCTTGATTCAGCGTCTTACAGCAGGGAAGATACTGCCTACCGTGAATATCTGGTGAAATTGCGCCGGTTGCCTGAAAATATGCTGACGGCCGCGGGGCGCCGGATCGCAGGAGAAAGATTGCGGCTGATGGATGATTTTTTTTCCGCCCTTAACCGTGAGACCGGTCTTAACATTTGATAAGCGTCAACGGAATTATTTTGTATCCGCCGTTGCTATTGATGCCGTGAATGCCGCTTTTCCGGATTCGTTTATGCCTTGTATGAAAAAATGTCCGGGAAAATCATTTATTCCGTTCAAACGCAGTGTTTCGCCGCGGTGTACTGAATTGAGAAAATATATTTCCATTTCCGATATTCTGGAAATCCCTTGTTTTTTTTCGGTACCGGCTGCCAAAAAATCGGACGCTATATCGGCATATTCCGCATTGTTGAGGTGCCCGTTCAAATCTTCCATGCTGTACCTGATGCCGACCCGCATTCGATCCGCTGTTTTGTCTGTTGCGGGTATTCTTGATACGGGTATGAAATATCGCGGCAAATCAGGATTGTCCGGCATTGGAATTCCGAGAACTTCTATTTTCTTCGGACGGTAGGTTTTACTGTCAAGTACCAGCCAGCTGCTGCCCGCCTCCGCCAGAAGTTTTCCGTCGCTGCCGCAAATCATGAATTGACGGGTGGCGAAAAGCCTTTGTATTCCGCTCGGATAAGTAAGAACATGCACTGTTTGGTCGTGTCCCGGATGACTGTAAATCCTGATATGCATTCCGGAAAGTACCCAGATGAGCCCGGATGATTTCAGGCTTTCGTACCCGAATCCCAGTTTGTCGGCATGATTCGCGGCGCTTTCCTGCATAAAATCAAACCATGCCGACATTTTCAAACCGCCGTTTTCGGCGATTTCCCGGTACCGGATATGAAAATCCTGTTCCCAAGTCGAATTCACATTAACCCCGTTTTTTTGAGAAAATCATTTATGCCGGATTGAGCATCCGGCAATTCAGATTCCGTTTCTAATATTACTTTGCTGAATGTGTTGCGGTTGGTCGACGGCATAAGTCCGCTGCTGACGCTGTTGACGAACGGCAACTGCCCGTCAGGGGAACATTGCGCATTGAGTAATGTTATGATACTGTTTTTATCGGATGCCAGAGTTATTTTCATCCAGTCGCAATTGCAATCGGCCAGTACCGCTTTGGCAAATGCCGTTGCCGTATCATCTGATGAATTGGTCAAGGCATCGGCTTTCGCGCAGGAAAAATGAAACGGTTTTCCCGCTTCTGTCGCAAGAGTTCCCGGCGTAATGCTTATGCCGTTTTCCGACAACGAGACATCCAGTGTTCCAGAAATACCGGCATCGCATTCACAGGTGGCGGAAAACAGGAATCTGAGAAAATTACGCAGAGGGATTGCGGAGAAATGCAGAGAATAGATTTTTTTATCGCTGTTGGTCTGCCAGGCGGTTACCGAACCGCCCAGCCAATTGCCGCGGAAATATTTTATTTCCGGTTTTTTATTATAGTTTATTGCGCTTTCGCAATCGTATATTTCCAGTTGACGCAAGGATATTTTATCCGCGGTGAAACGGAACGGTTCACTGGTTGTGAACTCTGTTAAATCCGGAAATCCGCATTGCCCGTTTACCGTATGGGCATTCAGCCCCAGCAGGGAATTTTTGACATCTGTATCACGTAATGACAACAGTGCTGAAAATACCGGTTTGCCGTCATTGAATACCAGATCACCGCTGAGATTGATATTGCCGTTCAAATCGTAATATCCTGTTTTCAGATGCCGTTGCTGCGGCAGTGACCAGTGCAGATTGAACCCGTTTCCGGCAGCGCCTTTCAGTATAATCGGGGAGGCAAAGACGGAGGAATTGTACGTACCGCTGAATCGGATACTGTCTTGAAAAGGATACAGTGCCAGAGTTAATTCACCGTTTACTCCTGCAAACGGCAGCGGCACAGACGGAGCGGTTAATACAGCGGTATTTTCAGCATTGCATTTTTGCGGAATACTTAAACTGACATTATGAATTTTCAATCCCGGCATTGAAATGGTTGCTCCGTCGGCTGAAAACATAATTTCTTTGCCGGATGTTTCTGTTTTGATTTGCGGCAATTCGGCGGTGAAAACCCCGGAGGCGACTTTTACATCCGTGGCGGTGAGAGTGAATTCGCCGAACCCGATT
>JAZRUY010000061.1:0-5155 GCA_045598845.1 Victivallaceae bacterium | reverse complement strand
GTAAAGGCATACATGTATTCAACTTGCAAATTCAGTTGTTCGCAGATATCCAGCAAATCCGCCAGACCTCCGGTTCTGTCCGGAACCTCTATGGCGGTTACTTCCGTTAATTTCACTATGAATCCGGCGGCCGTCAGCGCTTCCCGGCTTTTTTTGTATTCTTTGACCAGCAGACGGAGAATACCGAACTGCTGGGTGTCGGCAAGAGACAGGGTGCGGATGGATATACCGCTTTCCCGGAGAACCCGGCTGACCGCCACGAGCGCTTTCGGTTTATTTTCGATAAACAGTGAAAGTTGCTGAACCGCCATGGTTAATCCTCCTTGAAATACTTTGATACTATGCGATATTCCGGTTGTTATTTTTTCGCCGCGCGGCCGAGCGCGAACATTTCGGTATTCATTTCCAGCACCTTCGCCGGCAAAAAATCCGCCAGCACTTCATGCCACAGCGCCAAGGAAACTTCCGGCAATTCCGCCGACAGACGTCCGAGCGCCATCACATTAAGAGCCTTCCTGTTGCTGAGTTTGTCCAACGGCAGTTCCGCCGTTTTCAGTATCATTCCGTTTTTACGCAACGTTCCGGTATGAATCTCTTCCTGGCTGTCATCCAACAGCACAAGAATGTCGCATTCCCCGTACGGCACCATAGGGCTGCCGATTCTGCCTCCGAATCTCACATCGCTCGAAATGGAACCGCCTCTCTGACTCATGCCGTGGACTTCGCTTTTTTTAACATCAAAACCGGCGCGGAACAGTACTTCCGCCAGAATGTCAGTGGCTTTCAGCACTCCTTGTCCGCCGAGTCCGGCGACCGTTATATTTTTGACAGCAGCCATTATTTGCCCTCTCTGTTCTGATATTCCCTGATTTTTATTGCCGCCAGCACACATGGGTGACGGCAGATAATTACGCTTAAATCATTGGATGCCAGACGTTTTTTCAGCAATTCGCGTAACTTGTCCTGTTCGGTAACCTGATCTACAATATCGCAGTTGTCCACTCCGATGGCTTTCACCACCGTTTCCGGGCATATCGGCGCCGGTGCCGGAGTGTGATCCAGTTTTCTGCCGGTTCCGGGATGTTCCTGCAATCCGGTCATTGCGGTGGTGGAATTGTCTAAAATCAGCACTACATGTCCGGTGGCGGGGCGATTGTAACACATCTCAACTATGCCGTTGATTCCGGTATGCATGAAAGTGCTGTCTCCGATTACGCTGACTACTTTTCTTGCTTTCTGTTCCGGCAGGTTTTTCCGCATTCCCAGCGCCATCGTGATACTGGCTCCCATACAGGCGCAGATGTGCAGCGCTTCGAACGGAGGCAGCACCCCGAGTGTGTAGCAGCCGATATCGCCGGAAACAATGCAGTCCAGTTCCTTCAGCACTTCGTATGTTTTCCGGTGCGGACATCCGGGGCACAGTTGCGGCGGAACTCCTGGCTTGGGTTGCGGTTCCGGTGTGAGGTCATTGGCAAGCAAACGGCGCACCCTGCCGACATTAAGTTCCCCGAAGCGGAACATCTCGTCCTTACCTTCCGCCGGTATTCCCGCGGCCCGGATGGCCTCGAACATCACCGGATCGCCTTCTTCAACCACTACACAGCGTTTTACCGAAGCGGCGAATTCACGGATGGCCCGCATCGGCAGCGGATAAGTCATGCCCAAACGCATAATTGACGCATCCGGCGCGGCATCGAGAGCATGCTGATATGCGATTCCGGATGCGATAATTCCGAGATCGGCGGACTTCATGGTTTTTAAAATGAATTCTCCGCTCTCGTTCAGTTCTTCGAGCCGGTGCATGGATTCCCGTAACCGCCGGTGGGCTTTTCTTGCATAAGCCGGAATCATTACGCTGCGCACCGGGTCTTTAATGAAATCAGGCGGCTGCGGCCGCGATTCCGTGCCTTTTCTTTGCAGTACGCATTTGGAATGGCATACCCTGGTTGTCATCCGGAATAATACCGGTCTGCGGAATTGTTCGGAAATCTCAAATGCGCGGATGAGAAAATCATAGCATTCCTGAGCGTCTGTCGGCTCTAACATCGGTATCCCTGCCGCTATTGCATAGCGCCGGTTATCCTGCTCGTTTTGGCTGGATGCCATCCCGGGATCATCGGCGCTGACAACTACCAGACCGCCCGGAGTGCCGCTGTAAGCCACTGTAAACAGCGGATCCGCGGCTACATTCAGCCCAACATGTTTCATTGTGACCAGACTTCTGCCGCAGGCGAATGCATTGCCGATCCCCACTTCCATCGCGCATTTTTCATTGGGCGACCATTCGGCATTTCCTCCCAGTGCCGAGAAATTTTCCAGAATTTCCGTGGAAGGAGTACCGGGATATCCGGCTCCCAGCGTTACTCCGCAGTCTTTTGCGGCCATTGCCACCGCTTCGTTTCCGGATGCGAGAACTTTGTTTTTCATAAATCCGTTATCCTCCTGAAAATGAGTAGATCAGTCATCGTATATGCCGAAACGTTCCAGCAGTTTTTCCTGTCGTTCCGCCATTGAGTCGATCATATCGTCAAGTTGCTCTAATTCTTCCGTCGCCGGTGTGAAACGTGGATCATTCAGATGCGCCAGTAATTTGTCCTGCAACAAGGTCTCTTTTGCCAAAGATTGAAAAAATTGCCCGTCCGGCCGTTCTTTTTCCGCCATTTTCGTACATATATCAAAAAATTTCAGTCTGTCATCCGCCAGCAGTATAAGCGTGGCCCGGCGCGGCGCTTTGTCTTCATCTTCGGCGCGGTTGTAATTTTCCGTAAGATCTTCGAACCGTTCCTCGATGAAATTCAAAAACACAACTTCCTGAGCCTCATCGGCGAAATCAAGTTTACTGTTTCCGAACGCTCTGGCCTTGAAATCATCAAAGTTCATATCGCGTGAATAACAGTTGTCGAGAATCATGCTGTCTATTTCCACCGGAGAAAGCGGACTGCCGATATCCCGCAGCAAGGCGGAAAATTCTTTGACTTCCCCGCTGGAAAGCGATAATCCGGCCGGCAATATTTCCTGTATATCATCACTGCATTCGCATTCGTCGTCATCATTGTAGCCGTGTTCGTCTCCGCAGGACGTTTTTTCTTTCAAAGCCGCAAACCCGTTCCGGTAACTTATTTGCAGCCGCTCTGAAAAAATCACCAGTTCATCCAGTGAAGCGGAATCCGCGCCGCCCGGCAGAACCGCTCTGGCGAAAAAGAATGTTTTAGCCAATTGTTCCGGAACTTTTATGTCATCGTATCCGCGCCGTACGGTTTCGATTACCGCCTGTTCAAGCAATTCCGCATTGTCTGAAATCCGCTCCCGGTCGCGGGATTCTCCGCTCATATACCGGAACTTGATAAACCCCTTGTTATAGTCGGTTACTTTGCAGAGCAATATGTCACCCTGTTTGAAATCATGCCGCTTATAAAAATCGGCAAGACGGAAAACCGTGATTTTCAGCGGTGTGTCCTTCACTTTCAGATTGTCGCTGTTTTCCGCTTCCAGAATGGATCTTATTTCATCTCCGTACAGCATAATCAGCGGCGACAGCGTTTCGTTGGAAACGCTGTAAGTTTCCGTCTTCGCCGGTACGTTTTTTCCCGATTCGGTGAGTTTTATTTCGGACGGAAAGACATCTCCGGATACAAACGGGCAGAACCGGTGTCCGGGAATCAGTATGCCGTCCGTTATTTCAACCGCGGTCGGAACTACCGGAAATTCCAAGGCGGTGAAAAATGCCGCCCGGTCCGCGAATCCGTCCTGCTCATCGCCGATAAGCCTCTCATCGTTTTCCAGCGCCCGCAACAATGACTGGCAGGTTTCATCGTCAGGCTGCCTGATGCCGAGTTCTGTCGCCGTATCGGCAACGCTGAACGGCTTCCCGCCGGATTTTTTTAACATTCTGTCGATGGCGTTATCGCGTTCATCGCAGGTAAACTGAATATTCCGGTCCGAGTTTTTTTTCATAGTTGTTTCGCCTCTGCGATAATACCGGCGTATTTCCGGTTATATTGTTCCAGTGCCGCGGCCAGTTCGTTCTGAGTCATAAGTTTGAGTTGTTCCGTACTCAATGCGTCATCAATTCCGATACCGCCGGAACTGATGCGCCTGAGCGCGTCCAGCATGCCTCCGCATCCGAGTTTACGTCCCCAGTCCTGACAAAGTACTCTTACGTAGGTTCCTTTGGAACAACCGAGCGTGAAATCGCAGCACGGCGGTTCGATTGCATCGATTACCAGCGAATTGATGGTGATCCGGCGCGGTTCCCGTTCGATTTCAATACCTTTTCTTGCCAGTTCGTAAAGTTTTTTTCCGTGTATTTTTATCGCCGATACCATGGGCGGCAACTGTTCTTGCTCGCCGGTGAATTCCTCGGCTGATTTGCGGAGCGCCGTTTCCGTAATTTCCGCGGCCGCCTGCGGGTTTTCAGCGGTGATTTTACCTTCGGAGTCTCCCGAGTCGGTTTCCGTTCCCAGCCGCAGCCGTCCACGGTACACTTTGTCATGCCCGCTCAAAGCCTGACTTAATCCGGTGAATTTTCCCAGCAGCAGCACCAGCAGACCGGTGGCGGCCGGGTCCAGCGTGCCGCAATGCCCTACTTTTGGAACGTTGAATCTTGAGCGCACGAAATTCACCACGTCAAAACTCGTCCATCCCGCAGGTTTATCTACCGGAAGAATTCCTCCGCCGGTAAAAACCGGCAAATTGTGCTTGTCCGGGCGGTATCTCATAAATCAGCATCCTGCTTATCGGATAATAATGCGCTTATCATCTGTACCAGTTTATTTTTTAGTTCAGGTTCCGGAAGATCGCTTTGAGCGGCTGCGGCCATGGCATGGCCTCCTCCGCCGAACAGCCTGGCCGCCGGTTCAACCGGATACCGCATGTCTTTACTGCGCATGGAAATCTTGCGTTTACCGTCCGCGGTATTGTAGCACAGTACCGCTATAACGGTGCCCTCAATGGCCCGCAGCAGTTCTATCAGTCCGTCGCCGTTGACCATGCTGAAATGGTGTTCGGAAAGAAATTCGTCCGGCAGCCATGCGTAAACGAATTTTCCGGCACAGAAAAATTCCATTCGGCTGGCGATTAAATCGGCTTCAAAACGAGCCTGCGAATATGGCTTGGAAAAGTAAACCGCCTGAATTATGCGGTTAAGATCGGCGCC
>JAZRUY010000060.1:0-3850 GCA_045598845.1 Victivallaceae bacterium | reverse complement strand
TAGGCCAGCGAAGCGAGGATCTCGCCGTCGTCGATGAATTCATCGGCATGCGGAGACATGATGTTGTACATAATAAAAAACCTTTCCGCGGCGGAACGCCGCAACATTGTGAAGAAAAAAAAACAGTTATACAATTACTTTGGATTATTACCGGTCCGGGATTTGGAATACACCGCCTTGACCGATACCCCGGGAATCATGCCCAGCCGGCCGGAAAGCGCGCTGACCGTATCCTGCGGGGCGTCGAGCACCACGCTGATGATGCCGATGCCGCGGGAACGGTACGGTATGCCCATGCGGCCGATGATGAAATCCCGGCAGGAATGCAGCCCGGCGTTGACCGCGTCGACGGCATCCGGGTTTTCGATTATAATGCCCAGCAGGGCGATCCGGTTTTCCGGCATAAAAAAATCCTTTCCGCGCACAGGCATGACGGGGAAGGACAATTCAGGCACGGAACCGCCGTACCGAGTCTTCACCCCCGGGACATCCCCTCGCGCTCAGAACTCAAGCAGTAATCACACTGATAACATAGCACAAAAAGCCAGCGGCGGCAATGGAGAGTAGAGAGTATATAACACACCCGTATGATTAAAAACAAAAAATATAAATAAATATAAAAACAGCCGGGCGGTATGCGTGGTGATAAAATGCTGCCGGTAATGGTGTTAAAGATAAAAAGCGGGTCAGGAAATAAGCCGGAGTTCAGCGTATTTGCCGGACAATCCCGGGATAAATGCTGAAATTCCGCAGGATTTTAAGATACGCTGTATATTTGAGAAAAGAGGTGCCGCGCGCATAGCGGCTTACTTGTCAAAAAGTCCCGCCTGTACGGTCGAGTAATATATCCTGATGAATTGTAACACCCGTCCGCCATCGTCTTTTTTTCGCACTTCGCGGTGCGAAAAAAGACTATGGCGGGATGACTTTTCGGCTCGAAAGCCGAAAAGTCACCGGTCTGTCGTGACGGCAATCCTGTTGAGTGTTACGGATAACGGGACCGCGCTCCCGTTTGTTCAGTGAGTAAGAGAATTTTGCGGCAGTAAGACTGATGTATCGAAGATCAGTAAGTAATAAAGTTTTGTGATAATAACACCCGTCTGGCGTGACGCTGATATTGTTGAATGTTACGGATGACTGAACCGCCTCCGGGCGGGTCTTAAAAACGCATTGAAAAAAGCGGGGGAGGAATGTATATTTCCGTTTTCAAACCGCCGGAAGAAACAACGGAATATCTTTACAGGGAACATGGGTTTTAACCGCAAAAACGCCGCCGCGGCGTTTAAAGCCTCGCTACCGGTGCTGACCGGATATGTAACCATGGGCATGGCGGCCGGCATACTGCTGGCGCAGAGCAGCCCGGCAGGAGCGGTATGGAAGGCTTTCGCCAGTAGCGCCGCCAGCATATCGGGAGCGCTGCAGTTCATCATGACCGGCTGGGCGCGGGAACGGATTCCGATGACGGAAGCCGCGCTGCTCACCCTGTGCCTGAATCTGCGCTACGCGATGTACGGCATCTCGCTGCTGGAGCGCTGGCGCGGCATCGGACCGTTCAAAAAAAGCTATCTCATCTGGACGCTGACCGATGAAACCTATGCGCTGGAGGTGGAAAACCGCTATCCGGCGGGAGGCGATCCGACCGGATACGCCCTGGGCATAGCCGCATTCGACCACTGCTACTGGGTGCTCGGAGTGACCGCCGGGGCGCTGCTGGGGAAAAACCTGCGCTTCCATACCCGCGGCATCGATTTCGCCATGGCCGCGCTGTTTATCGTGTTCCTGACCGACCAGTGCGGCGGAAACGGCAACCGGATGCCGGCGCTTGCCGGCGGCGCGGCGGCGATAGCCGGATACCTGCTGTTCGGGCTGAAAGGGATGCTGATACCGGCCATGGCGATGATGACAGTCTTTTTCATGACCGCATATTTTTTCACAGGGAAAAGGGAAGTAAATAAATGAGCGGCTCCGGCTGGTACTGGATAAAACTGACAGCGGTTACCGCCGCGGTGACAATCGCTCTGCGCGCCCTGCCCTTCCTGATTTTCAGCCGCGGCAAAGACCGGCAGCCGGAGATACTGGCATATCTGGGAAAAATGCTGGCTCCGGCGGCGATCGCCATGTTGACGGTTTACTGCATGGCCGGACATATTGAAACCAATCCGGAGACATGGGCGGCGCCGGAGATACTGGCCGGGGCGGCGGTAGCGGCGATGCAGATCACAGTAAAAATCCCGCTGCTGTCGATAACCGCCGGAACGGTGCTGTACATGCTGCTGGTGCAACATGTTATCTGACAGTAAAAGAACGGCGAAGCACTCCTTCCCGCCGCTGGCGGAACGCGATGCGGAAATACTGATACCCGGCTCGATGCGGGGGGAAGAATCACTGCGCCGGCAGGAATATTACGCCTGATTATCTGCGCCACAGGGAACGCACTTTGCCGGCCCCGCTTTTCATGACGGCGTTGTCTGGCGAAAAGAAACGGCGGTAGCTGAACATCACTTCACCGGACACCTGCGGCAGCGCGGAATCGAAGCGGAGCTGATCCGCCAGTTCGGTATCCGGCCAGGCGGACGATGAACCCAGCATGTATACGGCATGGGAGATATAGAGTTTGACCGGAGTCCCGGCGACGCATCCGCACCACCACCTGCACAGGGCGGCGTAAGCGGCGATTTTATGGTCGAACGCCCAGTACAACTGGGGGATGATGTAATCCACCCAGCCGGATTTTATCCACAACCGGCTGTCGGCGGCGAGTTCGGTATAGGACTCGGTGCCGGCGGTGAGCGAACCGGCCGGATCGGAAGCGCGGTTGCGCCAGATGCCGAACGGGCTGACGCCGAAGCGGATGCGGCGTCCGGTGCGGGCGTTGGCGTCGGAAATCTCCTTTCTGACCCCGGCGATCAACTGATTGACGTTGCGGCGGCGCCAGTCGCCGAGACTCATTCCGGTGCCGGCAGTGTAATTTTTCCAGGTGTAGGCGTCGGCATCGCCGGATCCGCCGTAAGGATAAAAATAATCATCGAAAACGATGCCGTCGAGATCGTACTTGCAAGCCAGTTCGCGCACCGTCACAAAAATAAGGTTGCGCACCCGCGGTTCGCCGGGGTTGAGCAGCAGAGTGTAAAGACCGTCCGCCGTTTTGATCTCCAGCACCAGATTGCCGTAGATTTTGGCGAAATTTCCCTTGGCAAGCGTTTCCAGATATTTCATTTTGCGCATCGGAGTACCGGAATGAACCCGGTAGGGATTCAGCCAGGCGTGAAACTCCAGTCCGCGGCGGTGCGATTCGGAGATCAGGAACGCCAGCGGGTCGAAGCCCGGATCACCGGAAAGCGGCCGCCCCTCGGCTCCGGACAGATGGCGGCTCCACGGATTGACGGTGGAAGGATAGAAGGCGTCGTTCTTGGGGCGGACCTGAAAGAATACCGCGTTAAATCCGGCCTGCCGGATGCGCTCCAGCATCGCTGACGCCTCGGAACGGAAAGAGGCGGCATCGCCGTGAACCGGAAAATCTATGTTTTTCTCGGTGGCGATCCAGATACCGCGCAAACCGTTGCGCTCCCGGTACGGAGGCAGTTCAACCGTTCCGCCGCCGAAACGGCCGGCCGCCGGAACCGGCCGCCCGCCGCGGATAACCGGAGCGGAGTACAGCGGCAGAATCAGGCAGCACAGCAGGAACGGCAGCAGGCGCCGTATCATTGTTCCACCCCGGAAGAATCAACCGGACTTTTCCGGCGGTGATGACTGCCGGAACGGCGGCGGACCTTCGGAACCGCCGGCAGAGCGGAAAGACCGGCCTCAGAATTTTCCGGCCAGGCGGAAGCGGCCGCCGAAGCATCGGAAC
>JAZRUY010000059.1:0-7699 GCA_045598845.1 Victivallaceae bacterium | reverse complement strand
CCGGGATGGATAACAAAACAAAACCAGTACGGTTAGCAGAGCCGCATTAAAATTTATCCAGTTTAACCGACTCAAAATAATCCTCAACCGGCGGATACATAGCGGAAATTTTCTTTCCCACATCTACAAGTTCGGACAGAGAACCTAAAACGAAAGCTTTGGCTTCGCAAACCGCACTGCGCCACGGCATTTTTATCGCCGAGGCGGCCGCCAACGCTGCGGAGAGCGTGCAACCGGTTCCGTGAGAAACAACCGGAGAATTTAATTCCAGCCGCGGAGAGCTCAGTCTGTACACGGAATTACCGCGGCAGACAATATCGCAGGCCAGCCCTGTGTCAAAATCCGCATGTCCGGTTTTGAGCAGAACCGAAGCGCCGCACATATCATGCAGCCGTACTGCGGCCGAACGGCATTTTTCGTACGAATCGATTTTATCCCCATCGAGCAAATATTCCGCCTCTGGCAAATTCGGGGTTATCCATTTCGCCAGCGGAAGCAGTTTATCGCGCATAACCGCCACGGCATCCCTGGCCAGCAACAACCGTCCGGAAGTGGATACCATCACCGGATCAACCACTAAGTCAAGACCGTATTTTTTTACCGTATCCGCCACGGATTCGATAATTCCGGCATTAGCCAGCATGCCGGTTTTCGCATACCCGACACGGAAACGCGAACATACCGCATCCATCTGCGCCGTCACCGACTCAGGCGGCATTTCGTCAATCCGCATCACCTCATAGGGATTCTGAGCGGTAACTGCGGTAATCACTGAACAGCCGTAAACCCCGAAGGCATTAAAAGTGCGTAAATCAGTCTGAACTCCGGCCCCGCCGCCGGAGTCACTTCCGGCAATGGTCAGAGCCACCGGATATCCTGAACCGGAATGTACCATTTTTATCGTCCATCAGCAATTGAACTTCTGTAGTTGACCCGCTACATTCTAATCAGCGTATAAATATTGTTAAAGATAATCTTAAAACCGTAAAAAAACAAACAGAAGCGACAATTCAAATTATGCCTGATATCAGAAAACTGCTTGCAGTTTCAATCGCCGTTCTGTTCTTAACCGCCGGTGCGTCAGCAGTTGAATTTGAACTGCTGATAACCGATGACAGTAACTTTTTCGATATCCAAAACGAACTTGAACTGATTGCTCAGGCTACTGTGCGGACAGCGGGCGGCAAACCGTCTTCCCGCCGGGTAAAACTGATGTTTAAAACCGATACCGGGCTGACACCGGGAGTCTTGAAAACAAGCGGCAACGCTTCCGGCTGGGTAGCGGCCTTCAATCCGGATTCCGGCAGATGGAAACACGACTTCAACCTGCGGAGGCAGATATACGGATGCCTGCTGCTGCGCCGTTTTTCCGCTGAACATCCGGCATCCGATCCGGCTTTTCTGCCGGCATGGATTGCCGCCGCGATATGGAACGAAGAAAACATTTTGAAGACAAGTGCAAAATTTTCATCATGGTCCCGTTATTTTCCAGCACTTCGTTTTCTGGCCGCGAAAGGTAAATTTCCGGACTTCTCCGCAATAAGAAACATTCCGGCCGATAATTTATCACAGGCGGAATTGCGCTGGCTCGGAGAACTTGCATCGGCGGTTCTGGAAGCCGCCCGCCAAAAAACTGTAAAAACAGACGATCCAATAAAAAACTATGTGTTATTCTGTTCGCAATCCGGAATCAACGAACAGGAGGCTTTCAAGGCGGCATTCCGTTCTTCATTGATAGAAACCGCGGAATCATCCAATTTGCCGCTGTTGCACGGAAAGGAAAACTGGCGGAAATACAGTGAAAGTCAAAAACTGCAGGAACTTTTTACAGCGGCGGCATATTCCCTGGCATGGAATAATTATTTTACAATTCCGCCGGAGATTTTACGCCTCCGGACGGAGGATTTTTTTAAAATATCCCTGCCGGTAAAAGACGAGTACGGGCAAAATACCGGAGCCGTTATGGATACGGATATGGAGCATCTTCCGGAACTGCTCGGAAAATACCGCTATCCGGCGGAATTAAAAGAACTGCTGGAGAGTAAATTTATAAGAATGGTATGCTATTCAGACCGTGTTTGGACCGCAACGGCGGCAAAGGTAAAAACAACGGCATGGAAACTGTTTGAAACATCA
This sequence comes from Victivallaceae bacterium, assembly GCA_045598845.1. Taxonomy (GTDB): domain Bacteria; phylum Verrucomicrobiota; class Lentisphaeria; order Victivallales; family Victivallaceae; genus JAZRUY01. The sequence continues at coordinate 5,563 of JAZRUY010000059.1, read as the reverse complement.
GACGGGAATAATGATAAAAACCGCGTTGCCGTAAATGATTACAAAGATGCGCTGAAAAAAATATCGGAAGAATTGGAATCAAGAGAGCGGAGAATGAATTTTTTTGATTCCGTCACGGACGGAATTCCTGAATCTCCGGCGACCTTTTTTTCAGTTGTTACGGCGGAATTTTCTGAATACCGGACTACTGAAAATACAATGGAACGAAGTATTTTTTTTAACAAAGCAACCGGGGATTAATCAAGTCAGTAGCAAACCTGATTTCTCCATATTATATTTTACGGTTACAACGAATATCCGTTTCAGCATAAACGGACGCAACATCCGCAAACGGCAGGAGTATTTTAATTATGCCCGGAAAAAAAATCAGTCCGATGCTGAAAACCGCCGCATCACTGCTGAGCGGTTTGCTGATTGCCGCCGGTGCTTTTTTCATGCTGCGCAGAAGCGGCGGGATGCTGGCCAATTTATTTTTCCGCCCGTATATTGAATCCGGAGCCGCGGTTTCCAATACGGCGGAACAACTGAATATGCTGAGCCGTAGCAAATCAGAATTAGCGCATGACCTTGCAGAATGTAAAATAAAATTAGCCAAACTTGAAGCGATAAAAGTTCTCTCGAAAAATCTGCAGGAGGAAAACAGGCAATTACGGCTGCTCAACCGACTGCCCCGGCCGGCAGGATGGCGTCTTTTTCCCTGCGAAATATCATTGCGCGATCCGCTTTACTGGAAACAATCCTTTACCATCTTGCTAAACACCGCCGACAGCGTAATGATACCGGAAGGGGCATCCGTGCTCACCGTTATGGCGGACGGGACACCGGTTCTGGTGGGAAGAATAAAAGAAATCAACGGAGAATGCGCTTCAGTTGAAACGGTTTTTTCTCCTGACCTGCGCCTGACAGCCGTTTTGGAAAAATCAGGATGCACCGGCATAATAAACACCGGAACAACTCATTCTTCCCACAGTATGATTTCCATCGGATTTCTGCCTATCGGAGTCAAATACAGTCAGGAAGACACCATCCGTACCACCGGTTTTGAAAAATACATTCCAGGCGGTCTGGTCATAGGATTTTTGAATCAGGTGGAAGAACTGGATGCGCGTTTCACAAGCGAACTGCATTGCTCCGGCACCATGCATCCGGCCGCGGATATGGACAAACTCCGCTTCGTATATGTGGCCGCCCCGGCCGGCAGGTGAATTCATGACTTGTGTTTTCGCTATATTCTGGCTCTTCATCGCCTTCGTTGTCACTTTACTGTGCGGAATGGCAAATTTCGCAGTAATTCCCGGAGCAGCCGTACTTTTCTATCTTTATCATTCATCCGGAGTAAATACGGCGGTTTTTCACGGCGCATTTTACGCTCTGCTGCTGGATTTGGTAATGCTGCGGAGTTTTCCGCTTGACACTTTTGCAATATTCATCGCCTTGCTGACCGGATGCCTGCTGACTCCGGAATGTCCGGAAAGCCCGTCCGCAGCCTCGGTTACAGGAATTTACATGTCGCTCAGCGCTGTACTGACACGATGGGTTTTCGCCGCGGATTTCACCATATCCGCCCTGCCCGGCTTAATCGGTTCATTATTTCTGCACACATTCACCGGAATAATATCAGCATGGTTGCTTTTCACTCTGCTGGACAAGTGCGCGGCACTGCTGGGAATTGGAAAGATTTTTCTGCCGCACAGCACTCATCCGGAAAACCGTCTGCCGGATGAACGCCGGAAACGACGGGTCAAAACCATGAAATAGATTAAAATTCCGGATTCGTATGAAATCATACCGTAACAACAATATCAGCACTCGAATCAACCAGTGCGAAATCAGAATTCTGCTGATCTCCGCAGTAATGGCGGCGGGAATCATCCTGTTGCTCGCGGCTCTCGCCGCCGAACAATTCTGTAAATCCGGACAAAGGCAGGAACGAATCACACGTCAAAGCGTCCGCAGCATCAGAATCCCGGCCAAGCGCGGAAAAATTTTCACTTCCGACTTAAAAATTCTCGCAGATAACCGGCCGGAATGCAACTTAATATTCTATCCGCATGAAATGCTGCAACCGGGAGGAAGAAAAAAAACAACCGCATATATTCTCGCCGCAGCTGAAAAAGCGGCGCAGGCGGCCGGCAGAATCAATCCGCTCACCGAACATAATATCGCGGTACACCTCAATATGCGTCCAGGGCTTCCGATCACCGTGCTGCGCGACCTGACCATGAGGGAAACCGCGAAAGTACTGGAAGCCATGCGGAATACGGCCGGCACTGATTTACAGGCGGATGAAATAAGATATTACCCGGCCGGACACACAGCCTGCCATTTACTGGGATACACCCGGGCGGATGACGCCAGTCTGGCTTATGACCGCGCCGACTATTTTTATTACCTGTCCGACCGGATCGGAGTGGAAGGTATAGAAAAGGCTTTCGATAAATTACCGGGAACAGAATCTCTTAATGATGACGGAAGTGCGGTTCCGCTGGGATTGCGCGGAGAGCCAGGTTATTCCCTAGTGCAGGTCGATCACATGGGTTTTATCCGCGACAACATCATCCGGCGCATTGAACCGAGGCACGGGAACAATCTGATTATGACTATTGATTATTCCGCACAGAGCATTGCGGAATCACTGATAAGCGGAAAACGGGCAGCAATAGTGGTTCTGGATGCCGGTAACGGCGATGTCGTAGCTGCGGCATCATCACCGTCATTCAATTTGACAGAAGGATTTTCCCACGGCATCAGCAGCGCTTATTTCAGCAAATTGCTCCACGATTCAGACCGTCCGCTATACAACCGGGCTTTTTCCGGGAGCTATTCTCCCGGCTCCATTCTTAAAGTACTGGTATCACTGGCACTGCTGAATTCCGGAATGACTCCGGATACAGAAACAGTATGCGACGGCGGCAGCCGTATCGGCGATGCCACTATCAGGTGCGCATCCTGGAGAAACGGCGGTCACGGAGTACTGAATCTTCGCGGAGCACTGGAACATTCATGCAACGATTATATGATAGAAAACGGCATAAAAACGGGACTGGCGCCGATCGCCGCCGTATTGCGTTCCGCAGGAATCGGGAAACATACCGGAGTGGAATTACCGGATTCCGCCGGTATATTTCCGTCGGAAGAAGAAAAACAGCGTCGCTACCACTACCGCTGGAACAGCTATGATACCGCATTACTGAGCATAGGACAAGGTATAATCACCCTGAGTCCGCTTCAGGCGGCACTCTACTGCGCCGCCATCGCCAACGGGGGAACAGTTTACCGCCCGCATACTGTGCTGCGTATGGTGGATGCGCACGGAAACAGCGTATATGAACGCGAAGTGGAAATCCGCAGCCGTCTCGACGCATCGAAGGAAGCGCTGGAAACAGTGCGGCATGGTATGTACGATGTAGTAAATTCCCCTGCCGGATCAGGACGCCGGGCAAAAACCGACGGGCTTGATTTATACGGTAAAACAGGTTCGGCGGAAACCGGTCCCCGCTCCAACCGCAGGCTAACTACATGGTTTATCGCCTTTACCAGTTACAAAGGAAAGACTTATTCATGCTGCGTGATGGTGGAAGAAGGCAGTTCAGGAGGAGCGAGCGCGGCACCGCTGGCGGCGGATTTCTTCCGCAGCTGGCTGCTGCACCGGTAGATTTATTTACCGGAACTGTATTCTCGGCACAATGCTCCGGCATGACGCAGCGCAGCCTCGCCGCCGCCCAGCATTCGGGCCAGTTCGCTGATTCTGGCATCGCCGGTTATAACTGAAGATTCGGAAACTGTCCGTCCGCCGGAAGCATGTTTAGCCACCGCAAAATGCCGGTCGGCGCGCACCGCCACCTGCGCCAGATGAGAAATACAAATAATCTGGTGACATGCTCCCAGCGCATGCAATTCAGCGGCAACATTAACCGCAGTTTCCCCACCGATATTGGAATCTATTTCATCAAATACCACCGTGGGAGTACCGTCAGCCGCAGCCAGTACAGTGCGGAATCCCAGCATCACCCGGGACAGTTCTCCGCTCGATGCAGTACGGCGGAGCTGGTGCGGCTCTTCCCCCGCATTGGCGCTGAAATTCCATTCAAAACAGTCCGCTCCGTTCGCACCCGGCTCCGCGGCGGAAAAGAGAGGAATCAGACGGCAGGAATTAAAACCGACTGCGCCCAATTTTTTTACTGTAAGAGCGGCGAAATCCGCGGCGGCGGCGCGTCTGGCGGAAGTGAGAACAGATGCGGCGCGTACCAGCGAAGAAGTTAATTCCGTCTTCCTGCGATCCAATTCGGCGCGCTTCTCTCCAGATACGCGGGCGGAGGCAAGACGGTCGGCGGCGGCATCACGGCGGGCAAGCACATCTTCAAGCGCCGGTCCGAACCTGCGCTTCAGAGTATAAATCGCATCGAGCCGCGCCTCAAGCCGTTCCAACTCGGCCGGATCAAGTTCCACTCCGGATGCCAGTGCTTCCAGTTGACGCAATAAACTCTCGGCGGTTTCATGAAGATTATCGCAGGCACTCAGCATCGCGGAGCAGCGTTCATCACCCGCCTCCCCCCGCAATTCCGACAGCCGGCGGAACAACACGGCACATAGATCCTCAATGGAATTCTCTCCGCCGTCCAATACCGCAGTACAGGCGGAACATAATTCAATTATACGCCTGGCCTTTCCGGACAACGCGCACCGGCTCTCCAGATCGGCGTCTTCCCCAGGCTGAGGATCGACATCTCCGATAGTTTTCACCGTATATTCCAGTTCTTCCAGCTCGTTTTCACCGGGAGCGGAGGCGTCGAATTCCTCCTGCTCAATCTTAAGAACAGCAAGTTCACCCGCAAGCCGCCGACATTCTCCCCGGTCAGTATGACCGTACAAGTCGAGCAATTCCAGTTGGCGTTCCGGCACCGTCAAAGACAATTCATCATCGGCGCCGTGCATATCCGCAAGGTGCGAACCGACCTCCGACAGCAAAACCGCGCCGCACGGAGTGTCATTGATAAAGCAGCGGGAAAACGACTTGGCGATAACCCGGCGTATTTCCAAAGTTTCACCTGTGCACGGTATCGCCGCTCCGGCGAGTATTTCACGCAGGGACGCGTCATCCGGATGCGAAAATATTCCGCTTATCACAGCGCGGTCACAACCGCCGCGGATACAGTCGCGGTCCGCCCTTCCACCGAGCAACAATCTCAGCGCGCCCATTAAAATCGACTTGCCGGCGCCGGATTCGCCGGTAATAACATTGAATCCGGAGCAGAATTCCAATTCCGCATGCTCGATCAGAGCGAAATTATCTATCTGCAGACAATGCAGCATAACGGCTATACCTTGCTTTTGTGTTTATTTGCCGCAGCAACGCAGCGCATCCGGATTCTCTGCCATTTTTTTCAACGAAGTCAAATCCAGCTTGCCGCTGCCCAAAAGCGGCAAAGAAGCGATACGCACAAAATCATCCGCCTTGGGAATCCATAAATTGGGAATATTCTTTTCACGCAATTGCCGGATTATCTGTTCAGGATCAAAATCTTCGGAAGTATAAAAAACCACCAGACGTTCACCGCGTTTC
>JAZRUY010000058.1:0-2657 GCA_045598845.1 Victivallaceae bacterium | reverse complement strand
TGACGGTTTGGATATCGTGCTGGTCGGCGGCTCATCCCGCATGCCGCAGGTGAAAAGACGGCTCGAAAATGAATTCAGTCAGGCTGGATGTAATATCTTTATCCACGAACCGGATTTCAGCGTGGCTTACGGTGCGGCGCTGCGTGGCGATTTTATCGAACATGTGAACAGCGGGGAGTCTGCGGCTAATGCCGGTATAGGCGGTATTACCGATATTGTTTCAAAGACCTACGGCACTGACGTTTTTGTCAATGGGGCTGAGATGGTCAGTAATTTGATATTTGCCAACACTCCGGTCCCGGTAGAAGTAAAACGCTCGTTTTATGTAAGAGGGGGAGCGTTGTTAGCCGGTCAAATTCCTATGAAAGTGTATGAATCCGAATCCGCGGAAGAGTTTATGGAATCATGTGACGCTGTCTTACTGGATGACGGTCACGGTATATCTATTCCTGCAGAAGCGGTTGAACGCGGTTTGATTCACGCCGGTGATGAAATTGAGGTGATTTTTTCAATAAACAGTGACGGTATACTGAAAGTCAATGCAGCCGTTGCCGGTGTGGGAAGTTCTTCATTTGAATTGCATATCATGGGAGTGATGACACCTGAACAAATCATGAACTCCAAACTGGAGGATGCCGATTGGTAATAAATTAACGCCATAAGTGTTGTAAATTCTCCGGGAAAGTTATGCGGCCTATTTTTGGTGAGCGCGTTAATCACGGGGATAGACGCTTGTGTCAAATTCGTCTTCAGCCCGAGTATGCGGCGGCAAAAAAATGAATATGGCTGGAGAGGCGTTTTACAGATACACGGACAGTTAGTAAAGATTGAGGAGTTTATATTGTCATGCATTACGGTATAGATTTAGGGACGACATATTCCTGTATTGCTTCCGTTGACCGTTTCGGCGGCCCTGCGCTCATAATGAACCGGAATGGAGAAAATACTACCCCTTCTGTAGTGTACATCAGTACGGATGATCATGCTTATGAAGTCGGAACAGTGGCGAAAAACATGCTGGAAGCTGATCCTGACCGCACGGTTAGTTTTATCAAGCGCGAAATGGGCAAGGTTTATCAAACGGATTCTCCTTTCCCGGGCGGTTTTACTCCTGTGCAAATTTCTTCCTTTATCTTGAAGTCGCTGGTGGAAGATGCGAACGAGTACCTGCATGAGAATTGCCGTGATGTGGTTATAACCTGTCCGGCCAGTTTCGGCGCGGTGGCGGTGGAACAGACCAGACAGGCGGGTGAATTGGCCGGTCTTAACGTACTGGCTATTTTACGCGAGCCCACCGCGGCCGCCATAAACTATGCCAATTGGTATATTGGAAAGAACGGCGGAGTCTGTAACCGTGATGTGCTGGTTTACGATCTCGGCGGCGGAACTTTCGATGTGTCCCTGGTTCGGATTGAAGGCAATAATGTAACGGTAAAAGCAACCGGCGGTGACCGTTCGCTGGGAGGTTATGACTGGGATCTGGTTCTGGCGGAAAAACTGCTTGAGGCGTATAACGCTGAATGCGGCACCGGTCATTCTCTTGATGATTCTTCAGCTTTGAAAAATAAATTTATGCTGCTTGCCGAAAACGCCAAGAAGCAACTTAGCGGGGTAAGTCAATTCAGAACGGCTGTTGGTTGGGAAGGACGAACCATATCCGCCGAAGTTACAAGGAACGATTTTGAAGAGTGGACCTCCGGTTTGCTTGATCGTACTGTGAGTGAGACGCACCGGTTGCTGCAATCTGCGGGTTTTAATTTAAATGACGGTTTGGATATCGTGCTGGTCGGCGGCTCCTCCCGCATGCCGCAGGTGAAAAGACGGCTCGAAAATGAATTCAGCCGGGCTGGATGTAATGTTTTTATCCACGAACCTGATTTCAGCGTGGCTTACGGTGCGGCGCTGCGTGGCGATTTTATCGAACATGTGAACAGCGGAGAGCATGCGGCTAATGCCGGGATAGGCGGTATTACCGATATTGTTTCAAAGACCTACGGCACTGACGTTTTTTCCAACGGTGATGTGAAGGTTAGCAACCTGATATTCGCCAACACTCCGGTTCCCGCGCACTGTGAAAAATTATACCGGGTATCTCTGGATAATATATATCAAAGAAATATACCGGTGAAAGTGTATGAATCCGATTCGTCAGACCAGATGATAAATACTGCTCAGGCGGTCTTACTGGATGACGGTCACGGTATATCCATTCCAGCGGAAGCGATTGAAGACGGTTTAATTAAAGTAGGGAGCCTGATTACGGTGATATTTTCAATAAACAGTGACGGTATATTGCAAGTCAATGCGACCGTTGCCGGTATCGGAGATACTTCATTCGAATTGCGCGTCAAGGGCGTGATGACTCCCGAACAAATCCGAGATGCTCAGGATAACTTGAATAAATTTAATAGACAACAATGATTGAGAGCCGGAAAATAGATCATCTGCATATTTGCAGCAACTGCGGCGGACAAGTGAAAAACCATGAAAAAAACGATTGGTTTGACGGTATGTATGTTCGACCGGTGATGTTCTGCAGTAATCACTGTTTGCTTGATTTTAGAAGAAAACTGGAGCGGCATGAAATCCCGTTCTGTTTTTCCTGTCTCAGGATGATTCAGTTCCCGTACGATGCCGTCCGGCTTGCGTACGGGAAC
>JAZRUY010000057.1:0-20500 GCA_045598845.1 Victivallaceae bacterium | reverse complement strand
GGTGTAAACAAAAGCGCCACCGCGGATGAATTGAAAAAAGCGTACCGCAAACTGGCGATGAAATATCACCCCGACCGCAATCCGGGAGATAAAAAAGCCGAGGAAAAATTCAAAGAAGTCTCTCTGGCCTATGAAACGCTGAGCGATCCGGAAAAGCGCAGCCAGTATGACCAGTTCGGACACGAAGCCTATACAAGGAATGCCGCCGGAGGAAATCCGGGCGGATTCGGAGCCGGGTTTAACCCGCAGGACATTTTCAACCAGTTCTTCGGCGGGAGCGGAGGTTTCTCTTTCGAAGATCTGTTCGGCGGACGCAGAAGCGGAGCCAGCGGCGCAGAACGGGGCAGCGACTTGCGTTACGACATGGAAATCGATTTCGAAGACGCGGTGTTCGGCACGGAAAAGAAAATTTCCGTTCCGCGCATGTGCGGCTGCCCCGCCTGCTCCGGCACCGGTTGCGAACCGGGCAGCGGAAAACAGACCTGTCCGCGGTGCCGCGGAACCGGTCAGGTGTCGATTGCCGGAGGTTTCATCAATATACAGCAGACCTGTCCGCAGTGCGGCGGAGCCGGTCAGGTGGTGGACAAGCCATGCCGTAAATGCCGCGGAGAAGGACGGGTAAGAAAAAACGAAGAGGTGCAGTTGCGGATTCCTCCCGGCGTTAACACCGGCAGCAAGTTGAGGATGGCCGGATACGGAGAGGATGGAAGACGCGGCGGCCCGGCCGGAGATCTGTATGTAATCATACATGTGCGCCCGAGCAGAATATTCGAGCGCGATGACTGCGATCTGCTCTGCGAAGTCCCGATTCCGTTCACCACCGCCGCAACGGGAGGCACTGTGGAAGTGCCGTCGCTGACCGGCAAAACCAAAATGAAGATTCCCGCCGGTACCCAGAGCGGCACCGTGCTGCGTTTACGCGGCAAAGGCGTGCCGAGTCTGCGCAACGGCGGCAGAGGAGATCTGCATGTGCGGGTGGCGGTGGAAACCCCGGCGGCGCTGACGGAGGAGCAACTCGATCTGCTGGATAAACTTGCGAAGTCAATGACCGCTAAAAACCATCCGCGGCAGAAAAGTTTCGCGGAACGGGCCGGAAACTATCTGAAAGAACAGTGATAAAACGGACCGGAGTTAAGACTGTCCCGGAAAAGCGAAGTATCATGGGCAAGAACGACAACGAAAACAAGGTGCTCGCCGCCAATAAAAAAGTGTTCCACGATTATCATGTGCTGGAACGTTTCGAGGCAGGTATTCAGCTGACCGGCACCGAGGTGAAGAGCTGCCGCGCCGGAGCAGTGGCGATGAACGAGGCTTATGTACGCATAAACAACGGTCAAGCCTGGCTGATAAATATGCATATCGCGGCATACGATTTCGGCAACCGTTTCAACCATGAAGCAATGCAGCAGCGCCGTCTGCTGCTGCACCGGAATGAAATATTGAAACTGGCCCAATGGCTGGGGACTAAGGGCGGTACGCTGGTCCCGGTTAAAATGTATTTGAAAGGCAGTCTGATCAAGATGGAAATTGCCTACTGCCAGGGCAAAAACCGCAGTGACAAGCGCGATGATCTGCGCAAAAAGCAATCGGAACTGGAAATGCGCCGGATCGCCGGGAAATTCTGATTTCAGTCAGGGATGTAAAATGCGGATACTTCGGAAATATATTCTTGGCGCAGTGGTTTCCGTCGCGGCGGCGGTATCCGCAACGGAAGCTCCGAAAATATATTACACTCCGCCGCATACTGAGCCGGAGATAAAAGAAACAGGGTATTTTTCCGCACTGGAAGATCCGGGTGCCGACAATCTTGAACTGACTCCGCCGGGGGCGGACGCCGCGGCGGCGGCCGCTCAGGGCATATATTTTGAGTGGATTCCCTCCGCCGACACATCCAGTCTGACCGGAGACGCGGATCTGACCGGAGCGGCTATATCGGCCGACCAAACTCTGCTGGCGGTATTGGAACGCATCGGCGGCGCCGGAGAACCGAACTCGGGCAGAGTACTGTTCTTCAATTTGAACAACGGCAAACTTATCAACGGAATCACTTTGGAAAAAGTGCGGCCCGGCGATGCCGCTTTCATACCAGGAACCCCGGTGTTAGTCGTCGCCGAACATGCCCAGCCGGAACTCGGACGGCATGAACGGATACTCACCGTGAATCCAAGCTGGAACGGTAATATGCCGGAAACAGTTTGCGGATATCCGGCAGACGGGGAAATATCCTCTTTGGCGGCCGGGAAAAACTTCGCCGCCTGCGCAATAAAAGGTGAAAAATATTTTCAAACGATACGTCCGGGGGAGTCCGGCAAAGCCGTAACAAAAGTAAGAACCTTGATTGAAACCCCGGCGTTAATCGCGGACGGAGAAAATCTGCTGGCGGCAGGGAAGGGCCGGGCGGAATATTTTAATATGGCGGCGGCGGAACCGGAATTGCTGTACAGTTTCGCGCTTCCGGAAGATTTCACCGCGGACGGCGGGTTCGGCAACGGTTCCGGGGAATACATACTGTTTGACACGGAAGGCAGGAAAGCGATGCTGGTACGCAATAAAACCTTCAGGATGCTGAACGGAGATTTCACCGGCACCGGATGCGTGGGGAAAGCCGGAAAAATTGTACTGGGAGTGGAATATAAAAAGTCGCTGTCGGTATTCAATCCGCCGAAAAGCGAAGCGGTGCAGACTGTTTCTCCCGGAGCAATAAAACCGTTTTCCAAAGCGGATGTACTGGCGGTATTCTACCGCACTGTAAGCGATGAACTGATACTTGTTGACCGCAAAGCGGTTATCTCCAGAATAAAAATCAATCCGCGGCGCTGGAATAAAACGGTTATCTTTGCGCCGCCGGAGCATCAGTACTAACCGACAAAGCGTCCCCGGCCGCATACGGGCAGCAGAACGAGCGGAAATCAGCCGTGCTGTCGAATGTACCGGATCTGACGCTTCCCACCTTGACAACGGTTAAGGTGCCGTTGTTCACAACTGAATACTCGGTACAGGATTTGCAGACGGAACGATCGTAAAAACCGGTCTGCGCCCCGGATGTATTCACGATCTTATATTCAGGCAGATAAGCGCTGATCCCGGAGGCGGCATCATCGCCGCATGGAATGACCACAACGCACCGTTCCGGAGCGAATCCGGAACGGATATATTCAGCCGCACTCCGGATGCCGGAAAAATCACCGCGCACGTCCCAGGCTATCAGCAATGCGCACTGACCGACGCTGAACAAGGCAACGGCAAGCAGCGGTATCTCATTTGTCCGGAAAACTCGACCGCCTCCCGGCTGCTCCGGATTATCCTGAACCGCAATCCAGACGCACATAACCAGCATCGGGATAAGCAGCAGGGAACGTGGCGGGGAAAAACCGTACACGAATATGGCGAACAGCAACTGAAACAGCAGTGTTCCTGAAAAAATGATTCCGGCGGACAACGAACGCCGGAACAACAGCACAGCGGCAAAAATAATCGCAAATGCCAACAGCACCCGCGCAGCCAGCAGAAGCCGGGAAGGTAAAAAGGGGAATGTTTGCAGCCAAAGCGCATTCTCCCCGATGATGCCGGAAAGAAATTGCGCTCCATGCTCAAGAACATTGCCGCAGTGCGGCGACACCGAACCGTTTTTCACTGCCGGAAGCACCTGTAAGGCGGAAAGCAAAGCGGAAAGCGGCGGCGCCAATATCCCAAGACCGGCGGCGACGCCTTTGACTCCGCGGCGCCGTATATCGGCAGCAAAAAACAACCACAGCAGCGCGGCGATACCGGCCAGATAAACATGCGTCTGCAACAGCAAGGCAATCAGCGTTCCGTAAGCCAGCGGACGCACGGTTCTGCGGTGGTATAACGCGGCGATACCGAAACACAACAGCGGGACAAGAGAATAACAGCGGCTGATCACCGGATAAACAAAAAGCAAGGCGGCTGAAGCCGAAACCGCAATCTTGGTATAAAACGAAAACGGAGAAAATCTGATCAGCAGTCCGGCCGCCGCTATGCCGGATAACCATGAAACAACCGGCAGAATCCATACGTCCGCGCCGGATTTGATGAAAATGCGCAGCGCAACGCTCCAAAGTGCGAAATGACCTTCATAGCGCATCTGGTGAAATATGTCGGAGAAATCCAGATCCCGGGCGATCAGGAACGCCTGCAATTCATCGCGCCAAGGTTCATGCGCCATGCAAAGCGATAATGTGATCAGCGTATATATTATCCATAACGAGTTTTCCGCAAAATGTTTATTTTTCATCACGCGTCACCTGCCATAAAATCCAATTGTCTGAAAAGCAATAACCGGGAAATAGAGTTCCGCGGTCCGGAACCGCGCCGCTCAAATCACGGATCGCCCAGCCGTATCCGGAAAATTTATCATGCCACAGTGCGGCATCGTCGGCAGAAAGCAAAAAATAAAAATTCAGGGGAAGAGGTTTGAACATGGCTGCAGTATATTCTTTTACCGGAATCTCAGCGCCGCAACGATGTAAAAAGCTTTCCGTACGACAGTCCTGCACGGATATAAAAGAGTGTTCCGTAGCATAGGCGGACACCAGACTGCCGTATATACGCGGAGCAAACCAGACCGGGTCGCCGGACGGGACATTCGCTTTAACAACCTCGCCGGCACGCTGATAACCGCTGAACTCATAAAGGCAGTCATTATAGGCGAAAGCCAATGCCATGATCCAGGAAATTAAAAACAGCGGTACCAGCAGCGCTTCCGCGGCCGGCAACCGGTTGCCGTCACGCCAAAGCAGGATAACCGGAACAAGCATGAACAATGCCGATCTGGCTGGAGAAAATCCGCAGGAAATTACCGCCAGAAAAAACATCCACCCCCAAATCGCCGTTAATTCAAAAAACAACCGGCGGCGGTAAAAGAAAAATACAGCGGCGACACCGGCCAGCAAAGCCGCGATTGCCGCTTTGATTACAGCGGCAATCCCAATCACCGCCGCCGCTCCGGATGAAGACCCCAAAAGAGATGACCACATGGAACGGCCGCCTCCCCAGTCAGACAGCAATGCGGCGAAAGTATAAAAGATGCTCTGCGGCCAGCAATTCCAGCCTGCGATGCCGAATGTCACCGGCATCGGAGTATTGCAATACCACGGAGATAAAGCGGCGGGAAGAGCCGGGAGCGCTCCGGCAATCAATAAAACCAGTATGGATACAATTGATTTCCGGCGCGGTTTACCGCCGGCGGATATGCCGGGCAGCACGGTATCGTATAAAAATTCAATTCCGAAAATCAGTGCGGCGGCGGCAAGGAACAGATGGACATTGCCAAGCAAAGCAAGCGAACAGGCGTAAAGCACTGGACGGCGGCGGCGCGCCGGATAAAGCAACGCATTTATAAACAATGCCGGAGCCGCCAGAGAATAGCAGCGGGAAACCACCGGAAAGAAGAATAACATACCGGAGGAAAACAGCAGAGTGATTTTCACCCGTTCGGACAAATGCGAAACAAACAGCAGTAACCAGGCGGACAAAATACTTAAAAGCCACGCATAAAGCGACATAACCGCCACGGGAGCGCCGCATACGGCAGGCAAATGCAGCAGCCAGCTCCAAAGCGCGGAATGCCCTTCATAGCGCATCTGCTGAAATATACCGGAGAAATCCAGATTCCTGGCAATCAGGAACGCCTGCAATTCATCGCGCCAAGGTTCATGCCGGACGGACAGGAAAGCGGTAACCGCGGCATACATAAGCCAAAGCGCGGAATACAGGAGGCAATGACGGACCGGAGGCTTATCCGGACCGCTGCACGATGTCATCAGGAACGCAGACATCCGGCCACCAGTTTGTAATTTACCGGCATATTCATCAGATACACTCTGGGTAAAGCGGCAATCTGAAGTCTGGAAGAATCGGTGACAACCGCGGATATGATAACCAGCGGAATTTCGCGGCAACGCGGAATCGAGCGCAGCCGGGCTGAAAGTTCATCGAATTTATTTTCTTCCGGAGCAGAGATAAAAACGATGCCGTCCGGAGCATATTTTTCACAGTAAACTGGAATTTCCGGTTCGCTTCCGACCGCATCCACAGTGATATTTTCCAAACCGAGCATGCGCCGGAAAATCCGCTCGTCCTCGCCGCCGCCGACCAGCAGCACCTGACGGCGGGCATTGCCGGAATTCTCCGGATCGGGTTTTCCGCCGCCGGAACGGGCGAAAACCGTTTCCGAGAAACTTTCGCAAACACAACTGTCCGGCAAACTCAGCCGCAACATCAGATAGGAATCGGCAGTGGCGCCGATGTCAAACTCGGCGTTCAATCTGGCACAGGTGTCGCGGATAAGCAGCAGGCTCATTACCGATACTGTCATATCACCGCCGTCCGCTCCATCCGCCCTGCGGGCCTCGTAGGCGGCAATCTGCGCCGCCGGATCTTCGCGGCATTCCCCTGTACGGTTGTCAAAGACCTCGAAAATCACCGTTCCATCCCGCCGCGAACAGCCGATGCTGACCGCGGCTCCAGGAGAAACACACAATCCGACTATGCGCACCATCATCGACAACATCTGCATCAGTTTGGCGCGGTCCACCCGGATGCACTCCGGAGCGGAAGAAGATATACGGTTGAGCAGCATTACTTCGCGTTCGCGCAACGGAATAGTGTTCAAATCGATAAGTCCGCGCACAAACTCGAGAATATTCACTTCGGAAAACTCCATAGCGGTAAGATTATCCCGGCCGAGTGAACCTATATCCTGCAAACGCTCTATATCACGCGAAAGCAGCGCGACCTTGTGCGCGATTCCGGAAAGCAGGGCTTCCGAGGAGGAAGCGGCGACACGGTTCTCGCGGACATCAGCCAACTGCATCAGAGCAAAACCTTTTATCGCTGCCAGCGGAATGCGCATTTCCGGTAAAATTCTCAGCATCAGGCGCAACTGCAGGGAATCATAATTTTCCACTTCGCGCCGGATTTCAGTTTCGCGGGCAACGCTTACCCTGAGTTTACCGGCCAGACTGTTCTGGCGGTCACGCAAAAAATTCAAAATCAGAAAAATATCTTTCATCGCCGGCGGAACATTTCTAACTTGCAACGGAGCGGGATTATCGCCGGCGGCAAGAGAATTGGCGAATGAGGATACTACATCCATAGTCCGGCGCATCCGGAAAGCATTCCAGACCGTATATAAACCGAAGACGCAAACAGAAAGAAACAGCATCAGAAAAAGCCACCAGTTCATCAGAAAACAGAAAAACAGGCGATATCCATCGGAACCGAACGGATCAACGATCAAATCTTCCAGCGAACGCATCATAAGATTGTTTAAAACAATTCCTCCGGAAGCGATGCCGAACCATATCATCAGATAAAAGAAAAATTTAAAATCCCGGATCTTCATAAACTCACTTCTTTCTTCCCAGCAGCCAATTCAACAGTTTACCGCTATGCCGGCCGGATATCCGTTTTTCTTCGCAAATACCGGCGGCAAACATCAGCGCCGATGTGATTTCAGGATACTCCGGACGCGATTCCGGCGCAAAGGAGATCATGCTGTCAACAATCCGGCACAATTCAGAACCGACCTGCGGCGCGCGCTCTTCCAAAGGCGTGAAGATATTGTCCACCCGCCGCTCCAGTAAAGTCTGCTGATCGCCTTCTCCGTTAAACGGCAGTTCTCCTGTGATAAGCTCGTAAATTGTCATGCCGAGACTGAACACATCGCCGCGAAAGTCCTCTCCGCCGGAGTAAAGCCGCTCCGGACTCATATAAGCCGGACTGCCGAAACCGTCGCACATTGTTTTTTCATCATAGCGGGAACGCACATCCGCCAAATCGAAATCACTGAGTTTCGCTTCCTCGCCGCTTACTAAAATATTGGCCGGCTTGATATCATGATGCACCAGATTGAAATTGGTAAGCGCATAGTTGAGACCGTCTGAAATACGGGACAGCTGACGCAGTAAAAGCGGCAATTCCGGCAAAGCGCCATTCTTCAGCAGATCCGCGGTATTGCCGCCCGGCATATACTGCATTACCAGATAAACCCGGTTGTCGAACATACCGTGATCAAAAACCGGAACGATGCCGGGATGTTTCAGTTTTTCCACCATGGCGGCGCTGTCGAGAAAGTTTTGCGCTTCGTCCCGTTCGATTTCGCGATCCAGGATTTTTATGGCTACCCGCCGGCGGTACTCGGGATCAATGGCCCGGTAAACCTTCGCCATTCCTCCGGCTCCAACCAGACACTCCAGCAGATAGCGGGAGAAAGCCATGGGAATTCGGAGGGATGCGCCGCACTCCGGACAATCTATCCGGGAAAAAGGCTCCATCTCCGTGACATCAAAACGGGAACGGCACATTTTGCAGGTGATCTTGACCCGGTTTTCAGAATTTTCCACTTGATTCTTCTCCGATCATTGCCTGCGGAATACGGGCTTAAACAGCTGAACAAGAAAAATTACCTGCATCGTCAAACTTCAGCATTCCGTACACCTCATTACGCGGCAGCACCTGAACCAAAATATCACTTCTTCCCATCTGTTCCAGTGCGGAAGCAAATAAACGCCGCACCAAATCGACGGAATTGCAGTCTTTGGAAATATGCGCCAGCATAAGCGCCCTGGTTCTGCCGGTAATCAACCGCGGAAGCACATTCAGCGTATCCCGATTACAGAGATGACCGATGCTGCTCATAATCCGGCGTTTAATCTTCAACGGCCGCTGGGAATTGCTCAACATTCCCAAATCGTAGTTGCTTTCAATGACCAGCACATCGCTGTCACGCAACCGCTGCTCAGCCAAACGGGTTACCATACCGAGGTCAGTCGCGATACCGATTTTTATTCCGTCACGGCGTATCACATATCCGACCGGCAGGCGGGCGTCGTGCGACACCAGAAACGGAGCAACGGAAAAGCCGCCTATTTCAAACTCGCACCCCGGCTCAAACGAATTGATGTTTTCCGGCAACGCCCCCTTCGGAGCCAGAGAAACAACCGCACCTGTCGAAGCGTACAACGGAATATGCAATGAATTACAGAATACCCGGCAACCGTAAGAGTGATCCTGATGCTCGTGAGTAAGCAATGCAGCCACCAGTTTTTCAGGGCAAAGCCCCAGCGAGTTCATCCGGCGGATGGTCTCGATGCGGGAGAAGCCGACATCCACCATAACTCCGCGGACACCATCGGAAATCACCGTGGAATTGCCATCGCTGCCGCTGCCTAAAAAACCTATCTTTATCATCCGCTTTCTCCATGTAACCATTCGCTGTGACGGAGGGACTGAAAACCTGAAATCTCCGCACTTGCCGCATTAGCGAGTTGAAATCGCCCGGATTTAAATTTAAATTCTATTTATAAAAAAATCAATTCCGGAAAGCATTGATGCGGCGGTTTATTTCGTGCGGAAACCATGGATTTTAATTACAGTCAGAATTTTGAAACAGCGCAGAAACAGGAACAGCGGCTTTCAGCGCGGCAACTGCAGGGCGTTGAACTGTTGTCGCTGCCGGTGATGCAACTGGCGGAATATATCGAACAGCAGCAGAGGCTGAACCCGGTACTGGAAACCGAAATTCATTTTCAGGGACCGCCGGCGGAGATTTCAAACGGCGGAGACTTCAATCCAGATGATGAATTCAGCGATGAAGATTATTCCCGTTTATCCGGCGGCAATGAATATATTGAAGGCGAGTACCGGAGAGAACAATATGATGATGACCGGGAAGCGGCGAGGAGAGCGGAAGAACGCCACGATTATGCCGTCAATTCCATACCGGAACCGGAAAAAAGCATCAGGAGAAGGCTGCGGGACGAGATGCTGGCGGACGGCATGCCGGAAGATTTGCTGCATGAAGCGGAAATACTGCTGGGATACCTTGACGACCGCGGGTTTTCGACTTCGGCTCCGGACAGGATAGCGGCGGCTGAACACATCGATGCCGGGCGGGTGGACAAAGCGGCGGAATGGCTGCGCCGGACCGCTCCGGCAGGAACCGGAGCGGCAAATCAGATTGTGTATCTGGAAGAACAACTGCGCTGCAACGGTCAACTGGACGACATTATGCGGCGACTGCTGGAGGAGTATGCGGACTCGACTCCGGCCGTAATCAGCAGAGAAATGAAAATCAGCGGGGATGAACTCCGGCGCCGAATGAAGATCATCAGCCGGTTGAAACCTTTTCCATGGTACGGAATTGAAACCGAACCGACCGGATATATTCTGCCGGAAGCGGAAATAATACGCGGTCCGGACGAAAAATATCTGGCAGTACCGTATGACAGCGGAGTAATACCGGAAATCAGGAAATCGGATTTTTACTGCGACATGTTTAAAGACCGCCAGACCGATGCGGAAACCAGAAAATACCTGAATACCCAGATCAATGCCGCCGATGAGTTGATCTTGTGGACGGGGAAACGGCAGGAAACCATTTTAAGACTGGCTCAGCTGATCGCGGATGAACAGAAACTTTTTTTCGATTCAGGCGATACCGCGAAAATCAAACCGATGACACGCAGGGAAGCCGGCATAAAGCTGAATTTGAGCGAGAGCACCGTAAGCCGGGCGGCGGTGGACAAATACCTGAAAACGCCGCGCGGACTCAAGATGTTCAGCGACTTTTTCACCCGCGGGATGACAACGGAAAACGGGGAAACCGTTTCTGTGCGTAACATCATGCAAAAGATACGCGATATTATCGGCGGCGAAGACCGCAATCATCCGCTTTCCGATCAGAAAATAACCGAAATGCTGAACAGGGAATCCATCCGTTTATCCAGAAGAGCGGTAACCAAATACCGGCTGGCCATGGGAATAGCGGGAACATCGGAACGGAAATTCCGCTGAAACACGGATGCGGGAAAGACCATCAGCTCAGTAACCGGGGAATCCGCATATGCGTATCGGCAGTGCCGATAATCATAAGGGCATCGTTTTCATTCAGTACGGTATTGCCGCGCGGAACAACGAATTTATCCCCCCGGCGCAGCAGGAGGATCAATGCGCCGTCGCCCAATCCGATACCGGAAACCGGACTGCCTATTTTACTTGAACCTGGCATAATGACATACTCGCGGATCTCATCATTGTTGACAAGCGTGCCGGTATTTTCAAATTCCAGCGGCACCCGCGGCTTTACCTTAACAGGTTCATCCAAACAAAGACGTCTGGCCAGCGGCATCAGGCTCCATCCCTGGAATGTCACCGACAGCAGCACGGTACAGAATACCATGTTAAAAAGATCCCAGTCGTATTTGATACGATACATCAAAGGGAAAGTAGCCAGCATGATCGGAGCGCCGCCGCGTAATCCGGTCCAGGCCGTCAGCAATTTTTCCTGCCAGGTAAATCTGCTGCCTGCCATGCAGATAAATACCGAAACCGGTCTGGCGATCAGCATCAGTACCAAGGCGATAATCACTCCGCCGGATACTGAAACGGACTTGAACAAATCGGCCGGAGTAACCAGCAAACCCAGCAAGGCGAACAGCATCACCTGCATCAGCCAGGATATACCGTCATTAAAACGCCCCAACCCGTGCTGGAAAATGAATTTTGAATTTCCCATGACTATACCGCAGACATAAACCGCCATGAAAGCATTGCATCCCAAAGCGCCGCTGGTGCCGAAACACAACAGCACTGTACCGATCCCAAGCACATAATAAAGCCCGTCGTATTCGAAATTTATGCGGTTGAACAACCGGACCGCGATTTTGCCCACCAATACGCCGCAGAGAATACCGCCGCCCATTTGAAACATAAATTTCGGAATCAGCATCCACCAGTTAACCGTATCGCCGCGCACGATGTCAAGCATGAGCAAAGTCATGAACGCCGCCATGGGATCATTGCTGCCGGACTCGTATTCGAGTAACGGTTTCAAGTCTCCGCGCAAGCCGGTACCGCGCCCGCGCAGGATGGAAAAAACCGCCGCGGCATCGGTGCTGGATACAATCGAACCGGTCAGCATACACAATGAAAACCTGGTATCCGCGTAACAGAAAAGATAACGGCTGATACAATACAGGCATACCGCCGTCAGGAAAGCCGTCAGGAAAACACCGGCGGTAGCCAGCACTGTGCCGCGGCTGAAAACCCGGCGGACATCGCCGGCATCGGTATCGTAGCCGCCGGAAAAAAGGATATAGGCCATGGCGATATTGCCGACGAAATTCGCAAGCACATAATTGTCGAACCTGATACCGAGAATACCGTTTTCTCCGACCAGCATGCCAATGAAAAGAAACATCACCAGTACCGGAGTATTAAAACGCTTGGCGATTTTACTGGAACAGGCGCCGATGATTATCAGCAATGCCGCCAGACCGATAAACGGCGGCATCATTTCGACCATATCGGAGGCGGCGGTTAAATCGGCGATATCACTGTCAATCATTCAAAACCCCGTTGAAAACAATCTGCCTATGCGGAAAAACGGACAAGCCGGTGGGCGGTGTTTAAATTTTTTCAAACGCCAAACGCATATGTACACATTCAACACCGTTAGCGCGACAGAATTCCGCAATCCGGCGAACCGCGTCATCCGACGGGCAATCAATGCTGATAACCAATTTCTGAAACGGATGTTCCGCATACACCTGTTCAAGTTGCCAGGAATCACCGAGCACCTTGAGCCCGTATACTTCTTTGCCGGTCAGCAGCATATTGTCGTCAATAATACCGATAATCGTTTCGGCATTACGGCCGGATTTGCCGCTATATAGCATAGTGGCATATGCGCGGCTGCGCACACCGCCGCCGTAAATCACGGATTTAACAAATCCGGATTTGCTGTAATACCTGACATACAGACGGTGCAGCAGATAAGAACTCGCATAATGCACCGCCAGACGCTCCCAGACAATCAGCAGCGTACTGAAAGAGATAAAAAGCATAGGCTCGGCCAGTTTGATGCCATCTGACGGGAAAGACAGAATACCGGTAAAAATCACGGAAAGCAATGTTCCAAGAAATACGGCGGAAAAAATTTTCAGATGCGCCTTGAACCCGGTACGCATCCAATGCACGCGGTAAATACCGGCGAGGTACAGCACAAGAGCGATAACGGCCATACGGTGAAACATAACCAATGCCGACAACGGTTCACTATCACCGGACAAATTCTTCGCACCGTAAAATGCAACTGAAACCAGGACAATATCCACCATCGGATGAATCAGATTGGCGAATGTTCCCGGAGTAAGCGAATCAACCGTGCGCTTGATCAATTTGCAGGAATCGTATATTTCTATCACCGCCAGTTTGTTGATAACGAACACCGTAACCATTCCCCAAAGCACATATACGACAAACACCGCGGTTAAATCCAGCAGCAGGATCACCGCCGCCAATGAAAATCCGGCGGCCACCAGATACAGCATCAGGACCGCTTTTAATTGGCTGTTGAACACATAACTCAACCGGTGATGCAGATGATTGCTGTCGCCGGAAAAAACGGATTTTGCATGCTGGTGCAGCAATCTGCGCACGATGCGGCGGAGAATCGCCAGAGTAACATCCAGCAGCGGCACCGACATAACCAGCAACGGAATAACACAGTTCATTTTCGGCGGCATTATTCTTGTCATGTAAATACTGATGATACCGAAGAACAGACCGAGAAAAGTACTGCCGGTGTCTCCCAGGAATATTTTGGCGGGATGGAAATTGAAACAGAGAAAACCGCAACAGCAACCGCACAAAATCAAAGCCGGCAAGACTGCTCCGGAGTCCCCGGTCATAAAAAACAACAATGCCGATGTACCGGACGCAAGCACCGATAAACCGGTGGCCAAGCCGTCCAGCCCGTCGATAAGGTTAAAGGCGTTAAGCACATACAGCAACCATCCTGTCTGCAGGAAAAAAGCCAGCCATACCGGGATTCGCAAACCGAAAAAAGATTCAAAGCGCAGACCGCTGCGCCAAATCAGCAAAACCGCCAGAATCTGAACTCCGAGCTTAAAAAAAGCATTCAAATCAAAACGGTCATCGAATATACCCAATGCCGCAATCAGCAGACACGGCAGAGTCGCCCAGCGCATCAACTCGGAATCCGCTCCGCAAAACTTCTCCGCGCAAAAGGACACGATGAAAAACGCGGCGATAACCGCTATTCCGCCTCCCCTCGGCACCGGTTTTCTGTGGATATGCCTGCCGCCGGGATTATCCAGATATCCGAGACGCGGCAGCACGGCTACCGCCAATCCGGTAAAAAGCAGAGATAAAATAAAAGCCGTCAGCGGGAAACCGACATACAGAACCGCACCTGATTCTAACCAAGGAACAGCAATTTCACCGAAAATCATAGCATCTTCTCCACCTTTGCGGGAATAACCGTGTCACGTTTTTAATTTTGCGCTATTTATTCAAGTGTAATATAGGTCGTGAATGCGGTTAAATCAAAAACGCAGTGCATATCCGAATCAGGCATCAGCCGGGATTTTATTTACGGGAACCTGGTATCTGAATCCGGAAAGAAATGCGGAAATAAAAAAGCTGACAAGAAGGATGACCTGGTCAGCACGGCAAAGCAAAAAAATTTGCCGTCAGCTTTCCGGCAGAGTATATTTTACAGAATTGGGTGCGTTTGATAATCAACTTGATTATTAGACTGCGCCTGAAATTTTATTTCGGAGGTAAAAATCATGAGCGAAACGCTTCTTACCATACAGGATATTTCCTGCTACGGTCAGTGTTCTATAACCGTGGCTCTGCCGCTGATATCAGCCTGCGGAATCGAAACGGTTATTCTGCCGTCCGCAGTGCTTTCCACCCACACCGGCGGATTCAGGAATTACACTTTTCTTGACCTGACCGCGGAATTATCCAAAATTGAAAAAGGATGGAACAAGGACGGGTTGAAATTCAACGCATTTTACACCGGATATGTCTGCCCTGATCAGATTGAGCCGATACTGCATATCATGCAAAGCTGCGCGGCGGCAGGAGCCGTCCGTATCGTTGATCCGGTCATGGCGGATAACGGAAAACTCTATCCGGCATTTTCAGATGATTTTCCCGGCAAGATGATGAAGTTGTGCGAAAAAGCGGATTACGTGCTTCCCAACATCACCGAGGCTTCACTGCTGCTGGGATGCGACTGCAAACTTCAGGATTACAATGAACACTATATTGAAAGCATACTGCGCGGACTGCATAACGCCGGGGCGGCGAATGTAATATTGACCGGGGTGTCTTTCCGCCCGGAAGAACTCGGAGTGGCGACTTTCGACGGGAAGGAGATCAAATACTATTTCCGGCCGCGGATCAATGCCGCCTTTCACGGCACCGGAGATGTGTTCGCATCTGTATTCGCCGGCGCGTTGATGCGCGGTGCCGATATGTACGCTGCGGCCGCACTGGCGGCCGATATCGTATGCGCGGCCATTCAGGCCACCCCGGCAGAACACTGGTACGGAGTATGTTTTGAAAAAGCGATTCCGGAACTGGTTTCCAGACTGAATAAATGAATTTGATTTTCCGGTTTCAGGCTTGACAACATGGGGAAATCATCGTATATTAAGAGAAACAGCGCGGGATAGAGTAGTGGTTACTCCCTAGCCTCATAAGCTAGTCAGGTTGGTTCGATTCCAGCTCCCGCTACCAATTAAATTTCAGCCGGTCATCATGTAACCGGCTTTTATTTTGCGGAAAATTTGTTTTGTTTCACAAATAAATTTTCAATTCGCAATCAGATATTCGAAGATATTGCGGAAGAAGGTTCGGCATCCGTTTTATCCGATTTTTCATCAGGAGCCAGAACCACTCGGAAACCGATATCATCCAGACGGAATTCAGGTCCGAAAAAACTGCGTGACCGCACATTGCGCTCTTCGGCAGCGCTATTCCAACTGCCGCCGCGTATTACCCGGCAGGAACCTTCAATATACCAGTCCCGGCACCATTCCCAGACATTGCTGTTCATATCAAAAATTCCCAGACGGTTGGCGCACCCGCCGGCCACCTCTCTGGTGCCGTTGGCAACCGCTCTCTCGCCACCGGATTCCGCGAGTTCAGGATCATTGGCGGGAATGGTATCATCAGGCGCACCGCCGAAAGCAGCATATTCCCATTGGGTTTCGGTAGGTAAATTGAAACAATACCCCTCCGGGCGCTTTATATCCGGATTGTCATTTAATCTGCGGCAGAAATCCAAGGCATCTTCGTAACTGACAAAATATATCGGGTGCGCAGCACCGACTCCGGTATTTTCCCCGCAGCAACCGTTTTTCCGGGATTGTTCCGCCAGACTGCCGCCGGTAACTGCGGCCCACTGTCCTTGAGTCACTTCGGTTTTTCCTATCCAATACGGAGCGGCTTCTTCCTTTCGCCTGTCCGGCTGAATCCTGATTAACTCCAGTGTTTCACCGTTCGGCAAATTCAGCGTTCCCGGAAAATAAATATTTCTCCATCGGGAAGTTTTCCGCAGACGGGAGCCGATGCTTCCGATATCCGTTTCCTGTTCAGCAAGTGCCTCTTCAAGTTCACGCTGCTGAAAATCCAGCCGGTCAAAAAAAATTTTTACCCCATATGAGAGCAAACTGATAAAAAGTACATACATCAATACCCGCCAGCGGATTTTCTGATGCCGTAAACGGCGCATTTCCGCCTCATAGTCCGTTTCGATATAGGCCTCCAATCCGGCATCCGTTTTTTTATTCATAACGTCCATGTTTCTGTTATATTCCGTTCTTCATCTCACATCATTTTTTACCGGATTCAATTTAAATTCGCAGTCCGCTGTTTCAATCACGATCAAGTGCCGTCAAATCTATTTCTTCCACATACATCCAGTGCAGCAAATCTATACTGCGGTATATGTAGGCCGTATTCCGTCTGCCGCCCTCCGACAATACTCCGCTCCCCCGACGGCACATTTCACTGAAAGATTCCTGTATAAGTGAAGGCGGTGCGGATTTTTCCGAACCATACATCAGGCTTTTCCGTTTTTCATCATCCCCGGATCCGCCTTTGGAGGATAATGCCAACATTCGCCCGGTGTCGTCAAGTAACATGCGTGACAGGACATAGTTATCATGGCCGCCGATTTCATTCAGAACAGCATCAAAATCGCTGAAAACCACATATCCGCAAACAGCACCCAGAATTTCACCGTTATATCCCCTTAAAAGACGAAAACATGGCAACAGACCGTCGCCGGTGCCGGACAAAACAATCCTGCCCCAGTAAACCCGGTCGGGAGTGTGCATGGCATTACGGACAGCCGCGCCTGCCAGCCGCGACACCACATCCGGACACTCGGTCAGGTATGGATAATGTAACAATTGTTCTTCCGAGGACAGAGATATAAAATATCCGCAGGATAAAACACCCCCGCGCTTGCCAATACCATGTAAGGACGCTTCCAGACTTCTGCGGAACTCAGGTAACATTATGGAAAGCCGCTCCAAACGACCGGGGGCGGCGGTTCCTCCGTCTTGAGATGTGTTTAGAAAATAATTCAACGATACCGGATGCCGCAAGACCGGCATATCCTGCTCCGGCGGCTTCGATGACAACAACCATAAATCCGACTCGGAAACAGAACCGGGGGATTTCAAGCAGGACACATCCCTGCTCGTATTTTGCTCCCGATCATCGGTAATACGCATTGCCGCCTCTCCGGATAGTTTATCCATATCATTGGCGAAATTTTGGAGTAAAGCGGTCCATTTGTCAATGGAACGGATTACTTTGCCCTGCATCCCGGCAAGCAGGTCATTGCGGATGCGTAACCGGTCGGCGGCCTGCCAACGCTGCCAGATCCAGCATCCGGCAAGCAATGCGATAACGGAACACAGCATCAGACAGACGGTTATCACCCCGCGGTAATGCCGTTTTGCCGACAACAATATACGATCAATCCGCGGACGGCGAGAGATCGAAACCGGTTCAGAATGCAGATAAGCCTCCACATCAGCGCGCAAAGACATGACATCTTTATAGCGGTCTTCGGGATCGAAAGCCAGTGCTTTGCGAATCACCGCGCATAAAACCGCATCCACACGGCATCCAAACTTATGCCGGCATACTGCGAACCGGCCGGACTTAACCAAAGACAGCAACTGCTTTTGCGGAACCGCATTCGGGTATGCACTGTGCAGAAACACCGTTTCATAGAGAATCAGCCCCAGCGAATAAACATCGGAACGCTTGTCATATCCGCACTTTCCAATCACTTCGGGAGCAATATACTGAAGAGTACCTGCGCGCAGAGGATGAGCCGTACTTGATCCTTGGGACAAAACTTCGGCTATTCCCCAATCCATGACATATAACGCGTTAAACTTGCCCAGCATCACATTTTCAGGTTTCAAATCGCGGTGAATAATACCGCGGTGATGACTGTACGCGATGGCATCGCATATCCGGTTGAACATTTCCAGCCGTTGCGGCAACATCCGGTTCTCGCATACACCGATACGGCGGCGCCGCATTGACCGGTATTTGTTGATAATGGCGGAAAAATATTGGCGGAGAGTTATTCCGTCAACCATTTTCATTGCCAAATGCAACCCGTTGCCATTGTCGCGGAAAAGCCCGTATACAGGAATAATGGCCGGATGCTCAAGCAGCGCGGAAATACGCGCCTCATTGAGGAAAGCCTGCCGAAAAGACAGATTACCGATATGCTTTTGATGCAGAGTTTTGACTGCCACAGTACGCCCGAAAGCAATATCGCGGGCTCTATGTATGCTGCCCTGCCCTCCTACCGCAATAGTTTCGCGAATTTCGAATGCCTCTCCGACCTCGCGCAGACAGTTTTCCGTCTCACAGTCAATATGTTCCGCCGGTACTGAACTGTCATTACCGGGGAAAATTTCATCGGTATCATCCGGGAATAATCCGCTCATCCAACTGCTGAACGTTTCAATCCCGCCGGTAACGGCGGACGATGCGGTCGAAATACCGTCATCCAGATCAAGTCTTATAGTAGGAGCATTATTGTCAGGATCAAATAAATCCGTTTTCTCTTTTTCCATCAATCATATTCCTGACGTGAACATCACAAATAAGAAAACACACAAATTGATTACAACGGAGATAAAACCACACGTTCAATCTGTTTGGCCGAATTTCTCCTAATGTATATCAGTGAGAAATCCAATACAAACTAATATTGCCGGGAAATACTGTCAGAAAGGGCAGAGAAACGATTTTTTATCCGGGAAACAATAAAATCACAATAGAAATAATCCCCGCATTACCGCAGCCGCTATAATTTTTTCAAAAATACATCCGCTGAAAAATAAATCCTGAAACGGCCGTCGGAAACAGAAAACAGGTTGTTTTTCTCCCGGGATTCCGTTATATTATTCCCCATATCTGATGAACCTGAAATACAGAAACGGCGGGAATCTATTATGAGCGGTTTCTTCGGAGCAGTCTCCAAACAGGACTGCATATGCGACATCTTCTACGGGACTGACTACCATTCGCACCTCGGCACCAAACGCGGCGGCATGGCGATGTACTCGCGGGAAGGAAGAATAATCCGGCGGATACACGATATCACCAATGCTCAGTTCCGCAGCAAATTCGATGCCGATTTAGCCGATTTGCACGGCAATGCCGGGATTGGAGTCATAAGCGACAACGAAGATCAGCCGTTGCTCATTTCCGCAAAATTCGGTGAATTCGCCATTGTGACAGTAGCCAAAGTCAACAATGCGACGGAATTGGCGGAGCAGGCATTCGCGGCCGGAAGCAGCCATTTCAGTGAATCGTCAAACGGGGAATACAACCCGACGGAAATAATCGCCATGCTGATTGCCATGCGCGACAATCTTGTGGACGGAATAAAATACGCGCAAAGCCAGATCGACGGTTCCTGCTCGATACTGATACTGATGAACAACCGCATTTATGCGGCGCGCGACCGCTACGGACGTACCCCGGTAATGCTGGGGGAGCGTAAGGACGGCTCCTTCGCGGTTACAATGGAAAGCACCGCTTTCCCCAATCTCGGATTTTCCCTGCGGCATGAACTTGCTCCGGGGGAAATCGTGGAAAT
This sequence comes from Victivallaceae bacterium, assembly GCA_045598845.1. Classification (GTDB taxonomy): domain Bacteria; phylum Verrucomicrobiota; class Lentisphaeria; order Victivallales; family Victivallaceae; genus JAZRUY01. Next base: position 513 of record JAZRUY010000057.1, on the reverse strand, counting down.
GACCGATGAAGACATTATCCAGAGGGATGCCGGCGGCGACACAATGAAACTGTGTGCGTTTTTCTGGGTGTACTACGGATACCCGTCCAGCCGGTACTGCGGTATCACCACCGAATCTGCCCGCTACCGCAACGGAGCGAAAATGGCCGAAGACGACAAGGATATTCTGCCGGAAATAGATTCAGTATGCGGAATACCGGATTCCGGCATAGCGCATGCCATCGGCTACTCCAATGCGGCAGGCAAGCCTTACCGGCGCAGTTTCGTGAAATACACCCCGACCTGGCCTCGCAGTTTTATGCCGCAGAATCAGTCGGCCAGAGATCTTGTGGCGCGGATGAAACTCATCCCGGTTCAGGAGGAAATAGAAGGGAAACGGATGCTGTTCTGCGATGACTCCATCGTGCGCGGCACGCAATTGAAAGACACGGTAAAACAGTTGTACAACCGCGGAGCGGAATCAGTGCATATGCGTTCCAGCTGCCCCCCGTTGCTGTACGGATGCAAATTTCT
>JAZRUY010000056.1:0-20152 GCA_045598845.1 Victivallaceae bacterium | reverse complement strand
TGCCGTATGTGCTGGAATGCGCGGTCACCGGCGCCCCGGATCCGATTCGCGGACAAGTGGTAAAGGCAACCATAGTGCTGACCCGCGGCACCCCGAAATCGGAGGAGTTGAAGAAGGAAATTCAGAGTTATGTAAAGACCCACACCGCGCCGTACAAATACCCGCGCATTGTGGAATTCGTGGACGAACTTCCCAAGACTCCCAGCGGAAAAATACGCCGCAAGGCATTGCGCGAAATGGCAGCCAAAGGCTCGGAAAACAAATAAGGCTTAATGCTTGACAAAAATTCAGCCGCGATTTGCAATCGCGGCTTTTTTATTTGATTTATTCCGCAATCAGACGGCGGAACGGAATAACAGATAAACCAGATAAGCCAGATATACCAGAAACATCGCCGCGCCGGCACATCTGCCGATACCGCGCCGGCCGGCAAACGGCAGCAGCATTACACTGAGCAGCAGCATGGTCAGCAAATCGATGCCGGTTATTCCGCGGCCGTGCAAAGGCTTGATCAAAGGCACGACACCGAGAATAAAGAGAATATTGAAAATATTGGAACCCACCACATTACCGACCGCGATATCCGCCTCTCCGCGTACCGCCGCGACCAGACTGGTAGCCAGTTCCGGCAGACTGGTTCCCGCCGCCACTAATGTGAGACCGATAACCGCTTCGCTGATGCCGAAGTCGCGGGCAATCGCCACCGCGCCGCGCAAAAAGAAATCCGCGCCGGCAATCACTCCGGCAATCCCGCCGGCGGCTATCAAAAGAGCCGGAACGATCCCCCAGTTGTCACGGCCGGATGCCTCTTCAGGAATATCCGTTTTACCGGCCCCGGCGCGGCGTAATTCCGCCCGTATGCGGATCCACATATAAGCGGTGAATAACAAAAGCAGTACGGCTCCGGACAGCCGGCTTAGCGCCTCGCCGCCGAAAAACATCATCCCGGCAAGCAGTACCGAGGAAAGCAGCATAACCGGCAAATCTATTTTAAGCAGAAACGGTTCGCCGCGGAGCGGCCGGATAACGGCGCATAAACCGAGAATCAAGCCGATATTGCAGATACAGGAACCGATGATATTGCCCAGACTGATATCGGCGCTGCCGCGTACCGCCGACCCGACGCTGACGGTAAATTCCGGCATGCTGGTTCCGAAAGCGACCAGAGTCAAACCGATGATCAGCGGAGAAACCCCCATCCGTCCCGCCGCCGCGGAACCTCCGCGCACCAGATACCCGGCACCGTAGTACAACAGTGCCGAACCGGCGGTTAACCACAACAGATTGACAAGCAGTGTCATAATTTTCCGGCTTCGATTTTATCGTCCGCGAAATCTGCCAGACGGCCGAACAGATCGCGGAAAATCTCATCCCGGCTGACATACATCGCGCAACGGTAAGGATGACGGCCGGGAACCTGCTGCCAGGAACGGTCGGCATTGAGCACCGGAGCGGGGCGGACCACTGAAACAATTGCGTCCGGACACATAAAATGCGCCACCGTAACGATATCCCAGATAACCCGGCTGTCATCACCGCAAGCGCGCATTTCCCCCGCAGTGCGTTCATAAAGGAATTGACCTATTTTACCGCACGGGCGGCAACGTTTTGCAAGTTCCGGCTCGGTGGTGAGCAGATGGTCGGTAACCATCCGGCAGGGATACTGGATCAGCGGAACTCCGCTGTCGAACAATATCCGCGACGCGGCCATATCCTGCCGCAGATTGAATTCGTCGTTCTCGCCGCACCATTCCACCGCATGTCCGCCCAGCCAGACGATGACAATATGCCTTGCTATACCCGGATCCAGCAGCAATGCCGATGCCACATTAGTGACGGCGGCAATGGCCAGCACATACAACACCTCTCCGGCGTCGGCGGCCTGATGAGCCAGTTCGACAATACGGCGGGCGGCCGGAGAATCCACCGGAGTATCCATATCCGGCATATAGCGGTCACTACCCCGGAACACCCGTTCCTCCGGCTTCAGCCCGAGTAAAGTGAAAATACGCAATATTTCCTCGTAACTTTTTTCCATGCCGTCAGCGGGACCGGAGGAATGAAGATTGAAGAAAGGAGCGGCCAATACCGCCTGCAAAGAAATTTTTTCCGGCGAAAGCAGTGCGTAAGTCAATGCGAACTGATCATCGATTTCATTGAAAGTATCGGTGTCCAGCACAGCCCGGATTCTGCCTTGAGGATACTTCAGCATTCGGTTAATCATCTCAAAGTCCGGTACAGGGAATCCCATAGTCAACCTCCGTAGAGCGGTAAATAAAGAGCAACGGCATCGTAAAACAACGGTTAGTATACACTTTCGCCGCAAACGGCGCAACCGGCAAACGTAAAAAACAAAATATGAGTTGTAAAATCAGCGCTGAAACGGTATATTTTAAGAGGTCTTACAGGAAACCAACATCAGGATCACCGATGCTGTCAATATCGCAGATTTTCACCATATTCGGCGGACTGGCGATTTTTATTTTCGGCATGCAGCTGATGTCCGACGGCTTGCAGAACGCGGCCGGGCAGAAAATGCGTTCCCTGCTGCGGTTATTCGCAAAAAACAGTTTTGTAGCTGTTGGGACCGGAGCCGCGGTCACATCGATTGTTCAATCCTCAAGCGCCACAACGGTAATGACGGTAGGATTCGTGAACGCCGGATTGCTGACTTTGCAGCAGGCCATCGGAATCACGCTCGGTTCGCATATCGGCACTACTATTACCGGGCAATTGGTGGCTTTCAAAATCAGCTGGATCATCATGCCCGCCATCATCGCCGGCCTGATTCTGAATTTTTTTACCAAACGTTCGATTTCCAGCTGGGGAACCACGCTCATGGGATTCGGCTTTTTATTCCTCGGCATGGAATTTATGGGCAACGAACTGCATCTGCTCTCAACATCGGAAGCAGTAACTTCAATATTCCGCACTTTCAAATGCGAACCGGTCAACGGCATTATGCCGGCGACGGCGACAGCCGGCGCAATTTTCATCGGAATACTGGTCACGGTTATCATTCAATCCAGTTCCGCGACATCCGGAATAGTGATTGTGCTGGCGGGAAGCGGACTGTTGGATTTATATACAGCCACCGCCATCGTGCTGGGATCCAATATCGGCACCACCATCACCGCCCAGCTGGCCGCGCTGACCGCCAACCGGGTTGCCAAGCAGGCCGCATTATCCCACACGCTGACAAGCACCGTAGGAGTAGTGCTCACAGTATTGACGTTTTGGATAACCGCACATGGAGAACCGGTATTTTTCTATTTAGTAAAACTATGTTCACCGGGGGCGTTGATCGGCCGCGAAGTCGCCAATGCCAACACTATTTTTAACATTGTAACCACTTTGATTTTCATTCCGGCGGTACCGCTCATCGCTAAAATATGCGAAAAAATAATTCCGGTCGACCGCAGCACCGTGAAATTCAAACGGTTGGAGCCGCATCTGCTTGCCACTCCTTCAATCGCGCTGGCGCAGACATCGGCGGCATTGCGTAAAATGCTGATCAAGGCATGGAAAATGATCGACTGCGCCCTCAATATTTACGGGCACAACGATGAAGCCAATCAGCATGTGGCCAAACAACTGGAAAAACGCGAAGCCGATGTGGATTCCCGCCAGCAGGAAATCGCGGATTATCTGTCGGAATTGATGCAGCGGCCGCTAACGCACGAACAAACGAAACAGATACCCCTGCTGTTGCACTGCACCAATGACACGGAGCGTATCGGAGATCATACTTTTATAATCAAGGGTATCTTCGACCGGATGACGGAAGAAAATCTGAAATTCAGTCCGGAAGCGGAAAAAGAGCTGGATGAGCTGCATGACAATCTGAGCGAATTGGCAAAATCCGTTATCAGACTGCTGGAAAAGAAATTTCCGGAAACCGCAGCTGATGCCAGAAACAAACGCGGTGTCATGGTGGAAAAACTTGCCAAGTCCGAATCCGAGCATCTGCGCCGCATCGCAAACGGGCAATGCGTACCGGAAGTCGGCATCATGTATCTGGAACTGCTGGATGAAATGCGCAAAATAACAAGACATCTCGCCAACATTACCGACCGGGCGGATAATTTCTACGACAAACTGGATAAACTCGGCAAACTCCCGCTTGTTCACCCGGCGCATTGATTTTCCCGGCGGGGAGCAAATCATGACGATATGCTGGAATCTCCGGCGGAAAAAGTAAGAAAAGTCACCGGCATTCCGGCAGTCAAAGCACAACTGGCGGAGTAAACTTCAGCGGATGTCTCCGGCTCAGGAGGAATAAATCCGAGAAATATCACCGCGGCCGATGCCGATTCCCGGCGGAACACCTTGGCAAACGGTTCATCGGATACGATCACTACCGGGTCGACCGCGATCCGCGCTTCTTCCGCTAAATGCAGTAATTCCCGGCGGCCGGTCTCAACGGATGACGCATCGGATATGCGCAGCAAGCGCAACCGGCAGTCGCGCCACCCGGAATTGCACTGCAGCAAATAGGCGAGTATCAGCATAAGCTGACCGTTGCGGCGTCCGCGCCACCAAACATCAATTGTCCGACCGGAGCTTCCGGCAGCGCGGCGCAAACCCGCGGCACTGTCGATCATAACCAATCCGCTCATGTGCAACTGCTCCACAGTACGCAAATGACCGAAAAAAGCCTTTACCCGCTCAGAAGCGGACGGCCATCCGGTCATAATTATATTGGGAACCAGCGGACCTATCGAATGGGCCTGAAGGAAAACATTGAGAGCGACATCAAAATCCTCTCCGGACGTAACTGCGACAGCAGGAAAAAACGGACACCTTGATTCCCGGCTGAAATCCAGCATTTTACGCAATTCCCGGCTCCGCACCGCATCACCGGATTCGCCGCGGTGCTCAACAATATTTACCGCTGAAACTATTCCTCTGCTGTTGTTCAATAATTCGGCATACTCTATCAACCGGCGATGCCTGCGGATATCCCCGGATAGCACACTGATACGCGGACGCCAGTTCTTGGCATCCTCAGGCATAGCGGCCAAAGCCAGCAGGTCACGGCGAATCCGTTCAAAACAGAATCCCCGTCTGGCATCACTGAAAGACCGGCTGCCCCTCCGTCCGCGCATAAAAAGAAACAATAACAATGTTGCGGCGGAAGCCAGCAAAAAAACACCGGCATCAATCAATAGAGCGGCAATAATACTGGTCGCGGCTCCATACAAGCCGACGGACCAGTGAAAAAAACGGAAATGCGGCCGGAAAGAAGGATTGGCGGCAAAACTTTCCACAAACGCGGCAATATTGATCATGGCATAAGTACAAAGAGTGAACATCGTCACCAGTACGGCCACGAGGTTAAGCGCATTGCCGCCCGCCGATTCGCTCCATAGAATCACAACCGCGGATATCAGTGCGGTAAAAATCAACGCTATCACCGGCTTCCGCCGCCAACCGGCTCCCGGGGCAAAAAAATTCAAAGGCTTTATAATGCCGTCGGATGCCAGCGCCTGCAAAATTCTCGGAGCCCCCACAATAGTGCCGAGCGCGCTGGATAAAGTGGCTGCTGACATACCGGCGAAAACCATAATGCCGGAACCAAGCCAGGCATGCTGATACAGCGTGCGATAACAATTCTCCGTTAATTCTTCCCGCGGCCAGGCGGAACCGAAAAGCAGCACTTCTGCGGTATATATCAGCATTCCGACCGCGATCGCAATCATAGTGCCGCGCGGGATCGATTTTCCGGCATCCCGTAACTCCCCGCTCATATTCACTCCGGACAAAAAGCCGGTTACCGCCGGAAAAAATACAGCGAAGAAATACGCTAACGTGATAATATCTATATGCTGACCGGCTGCCGCTCTGAAATTTTTATACAGTAAATCAACTGACGGCGGAGAAGACACCGCGCCGGCCAGTATAACAAAAATAGAAAGCGCCAGCACAATCATAATCACAAGCTGAGCCCGCACCGCCCATTCCGCACCGGGAATGGCAATAGCGGTAAGCACCGCCAGAGGTATAAGCGCAATATAAAGAGAGTAATAAGGCACGGCAGACGGAAATACCGCCTGTACCGCCTCGGAGAAACCGATAATATAAAAAGGTGTCGATAAAGCCTGAGATATAAAATAAGTCAAACCTATCGATGCGCCGAGCCCCGGTCCGAGAGCGCGGGAAATGATAAAATACGGACCGCCGCTCTTCACCGGAGTGTTGGTGGAAAGAGAAGAAATCGACAAACCGGTGGCAACGGCGATGCTTTCGGCGGCCAAAAGGATTGCCAGCGTCCAGCCGATACCCAGCTTACCCACCAAATTCCCCAGACGCAAAAACATAACCACACCGATTATGGTCAGTATGGAGGGCAGAAAAACACCTGTAAAAGTACCGAAACGGCAATCTGGATTCTTCATCAGCGATACATTCTCCGTTAAATCATGATAATCTTTATTTCAAAACATTCCAAACCGCTGCGGCCGCCGCCGCATAAGCGCCTCCGGCCCCGGAATCAAGCATCTCAACCACTCTGCGCATACCGGCATCAACCCGGGCGCGGTCCGGGCCGCCCGGCAGCATGGCTTTTACTGCGGGAGCAACATTGGCACGCCTGAACTTATACTGCATAAACTCCGGGAAAACCCGTTCATCGGCAACTATGTTCGCAATGGTGAAAAAACCGCGGTAGAATCTGATAAACAATTTCACCAGAATATAAGTCATCCAATTCAATTTATAACCGACAACCAGCGGAATACCGGCAATTGCCGCTTCCAAAGTAACCGTTCCGCCGGCGGCCATGCCGGCCGCTCCCTTCCGAAGCCAGTCAACAGTATCGCCGCAAGACACCTGTATCTCAGGCAATTCAGGATGTTTAAGACGATATGCCTCGATTTTTTCGCGGCATAATTCGGCGATTTTTTCGCGCGGAGACGACAAATGATAATAAAGTTCCGGATTACCGGCGGCAAGATCCATAACTGAATCCAGCATATTATCCAGCAGACCTTCAACTTCCATCCGGCGGCTGCCCGGCAGCAGCAGAATACAGTTGTCATCGCGCTTCACATCGGAACCGCATTGAGCAGCCATAATATCGACCAGCGGATGTCCGACGAATTCAACTTTCAAACCGCTTCCGGCAAAAACCTCGACTTCAAACGGAAAAATCACCAGCATTTTACGGCAAATTCCAGCCAGTACCGGCAATCTCCATTTTCCCCACATCCAAAGTTGCGGACACACATACCAGACAACCGGAATACCGCAACAATACAGCGCCGAAGCGAAACAGAGATTAAAACCGGGATAATCTATCAGCACCACCGCATCCGGGCGGTCATGCCGCACGCGGCGTACCAGCCGGAAAAAAATTCCGATAAAAGTAAACAAGTGCCGCAGCACTTCAAACAGTCCGACTACGCCCAACTCGGTTGAATCCACCAAAATATCCACACCGGCCGCGCGCATTTCCGATGCGCCCATACCGGAAAAATCCACCTGCTCTCCATATTGCCGCGCCCGCTCGCGCAACGCAGAGCATAAACCGGCGCCGTAAATATCGCCGGACGCCTCTCCGGCAATTATCCATATTTTACGCCGTGCGGACTCCGTGCAAGCCATCTATTTTAACCCCAGAACATCCTGCATATCATAAAAACCTGGGTTAACACCGGTCAGAAATTTCACCGCACGCAATGCGCCGGAAACAAATGTGTCTCGGCTGGAAGCCCGGTGAGTCAACTCGATGCGCTCGCCGCCGGCGGCGAAAATCACGGTATGATCACCCACCACATCACCGCCGCGCAAGCTGTGCATACCGATTTCCCGGCCGGGACGGGCCCCGATCAAACCTTCCCGTCCGTGCCGCACATCATTTTCGTAATTCCAGCCGCGGGCGGCGCATACTTTTTCCGCCAAAGTTACGGCGGTGCCGCTGGGCGCGTCTTTTTTCTGATTGTGGTGCATTTCCACAATTTCGCAATCGTAGGACAACCCGAGTATCGATGCCGCCTCGCTAACCAGTTTGAACAGCACATTGACCCCGATACTCATGTTTGAAGCGCCGACGATTCTGGCTCCTTCCGCCACCAGACCGTTCAATAATTTTTTCTCATCCGCACTGAGCGCGGTAGTTCCGACCACCACGGCGCAGCCGCGCCGCGCCGCGCTGGCCGCGCAGGCGCCGGCATGGGAATTGGTGAATATGATCACCGCATCGGCTCCGGCGGCGGCGGCATCCATATCCGAAGTAAGCGGTATCCCGATGGCTGAAATTCCGGCCACAGTACCGGCATCCTGTCCCAGCAACGGACAACCGGAATACTCCACCGCACCGGTCAACTTAAGTTCAGGATCGGCGGCGACAGCCGCCACCAGTTTACGTCCCATTCTGCCGGCCGCACCGGCTATAACCACTCTGATCATCTTGCCGCTCCTCGTATTTTCAATTCCGATTTTCAATCGGTATAAACATATTTTATTTCCTAAAATCCGGGAACAGTACGCTGAACACCGGCCGGCATCCAGAACAGACTGCCGGGAATGCCGCCGGGAAATTCGCGCACATTACGATAGCAGGAAGAAAAACAATCCAGACGGTAAGGAACAAACAGAAAAGTATACGGCTGTTCATCATGTATCAACCGGCAGAAACGGTGCGCCAGTTCAACTCTTTTTTCCATATCGAATGTACAGCGCAATTCTTCTATCAGCCGGTCGGCTTCCGAATTACGGAATCCGATATAATTACTGCTTCCTGGAACATCGGCCCCGCTCGAATGCCACACTTGATAAGGATCAGGATCGAACGGGCTGGTCCATCCCAGACAAGAAGCGTCAAAATTAAAATTTTCAAGCCGCTGCAGATATACCGACCATTCCACTGTCTGTATTTTCATATCGATACCGCCGGCTGCCAGAAATTCTTTGATAAGAGGCAGCATGCGACTCTGAATCGGGTGCCCTGAAACCTGCAGCATGGTAAATGAAAACGGAACACCTTCCCTGTCAAGAATACCATCCCCGTCCGTATCCCGCCAGCCGGCATCAGCCAGCAACAGTTTCGCCGCCTCCGGGTCAAAAGGCAACGGCTTGATGGCCGGATCATGGTAGCGGCTCAACGGGAAAAAGGGACCGGTGGCGATTTCCGCCAGACCGCAATATATATCCCTGCGGATTTTTTCACGGTCTATCAGCATAGTCAATGCCTTCCGCACCCTCCGGTCGCGGAAAAGTACATTGCGTTCATTCCACCCGAGATAATTATAGGCCTGATCCAGATATCGGCATGAACGGAATTCATTCGTTTTTAGTTTGCCGCCCTCCACATAATGCATCCACTGCTCAGGAGTCAAATCCAGCCGGTCCAGTTTTCCGCCAAGCAATGCCAGCATCCTGGTATTAGGCATCTTTATCACTTGTACCGCCAATTGCTCCAAAGCCGGAGCGGCTCCGGATGCGATACCGAAATAGTCATGATTACGCCGGAAAAGTATCTGACCGTCTTTTTCCCAACGGACAAAACAATACGGACCGCATCCGACAATCATCCGGTTGCGCAAATGGTCGTCATTGAATTTTTTTCCGTCAAGAACCGCTCCGTCCGGACAGTAAAAATGACGCGGCAACGGCGCCATCGACAAAGTGGCGCTGTAAGAATTATAATACGGAGTTGACCAATGCACGATGAATTCATAATCGTTGACCACTTCGATATCTTTCAACCCGCTGTAATAAATACGTAACGGCTCGCAATTGACATCAGGATTTTTCACAGCCTCGACAAAAAAAGCGAAATCATAAGCGGTAACCGGCACCCTGGAATATTGTTTCCCGGTAACCGGATCGGTAAAATCGTGCCAATATACACCCCTCCGCAATTTAATACGATAAGTCAGATGATCCGGAGATATTTCCCATGATTCAGCCAGAAGCGGCCGGATTTCCTCCGGGTGTTCAAAGTTGCTCTCGCCCAGCGATGCATTGCACAATGCCTGAAAACCGGCGCCGACGGCATCATTACCGGTCAAAGGATTAAGGCCCGGTGTGTCTGCCGACACCGAAGTAATCATCCTGCCGCCGAATTGCGCGGCCGGATCATAGAATTCGGAGTTGGCCACAACGGCGGCATTTCCGGATAACGATACGGAAACACCGGCGCCGGACGGCCGGTTTTCCAAATTGGTCAACCGGTTTTCCAAACGTAAAATCATCAGCCGCTGCCGTTCAGCCTGACCGATAAGCAAATAAGCGGACAGCGCCACTGTCAGCGCAATCAGCGTGAGAATGAATTTAATGTATCCGTTACCGCCCATATTATACCGTCCGTCTGCCGGATGTTCACTGCCGGCTGATACGGTAAGTCATTATTGCTCCGCCAATCTGAAAAATGATATTGGGAAGCCAAAGCAGATACTGCGGATAGAGTTCAGGATGACTGCTGAGAGATTCACACATAATCACCGACAGAAAAAAAACACCGGCAAGAATCACACTGAGAAACAATCCGACCGAAGTTTCCCGGCGGTTGGTGCGGATGGCCAGCGGAAGCCCGAACAACAGAAAGGCAATCGGGGACAAAGCGAATGCGATGCGCTGATTGAGCTCCACCTCAAGTTCTGTAGTATCGTGACCGTTTTCGCGGGTAAGACGGATGCGCCCAATCAATTCACGCAACCGCATATACTTGGCGCGTTTTCCTATATTCTCGGCATTGGTTTGTTCCCCGTATTTGAATTTAAATTGTAAATTCTTTGCGAAAAAACGCAACGGAACCTCTTTTTTCTCTTCATCTTCGTCATCTAAATCCATACCGTCTCCGGACATAACCAGACAATCATCCAGACTGACCGTCAACTGTTGTTTCTCTTCATCGAGCGCCAAAGTGCCGCGGGCGGCGGTAATGTCCTTGTCGATACCGCCGTTCCTATCCAGCATCAGCATCTGTATGCCTACTATGCTGCTGTCATTTTCTTTGTCATCGATATAAATCAGGGTATTGCCGAATTCGACCGGAGCGCCCGGTTCGAACAAAGCCAGTGGATTATCTATCGCCGCGTTTTTAAGCAACTGGCGGGATTTGCCCATATACGGCGGTCCTATTTCCGTCTGTAAATACAAACAGAACAAAGTGAGAATAAAAGTTATGATCAGAATCGGCGATACGATCTGCATTATCGATACTCCGCAGGCCCGCATCGCCGTAATCTCCGAGTCGGCGGAAAGGCGTCCGAAAACCAGCATAACCGCCACCATCACAGCCCACGGCACGGTAAAAGTCAGCACAATCGGCATCATATAAAAAATGAATTTACAAAATGTCCAGCAGGAGACACCCTGGGACAAATAATCCAGCATCTTAACCAGATTCGCTCCGGTCATACCGAAGGTCAATATGGCGATCGCCATAAAGAATGCCAACAGAAACCCCCTGACCACATAGCGGTTCAAAGTCCACATAAAAAACCGTCCTCCACAACCGGTATAAAATTCAATTTCCGGAAACCGCGATCCCCGCCCGACGCTCGCAGGCGGTTACCGTATTCATCATCAGCACCGCGATAGTCATGGGGCCCACTCCGCCGGGGACCGGAGTAATGAATGCCGCTTTTTCCGAAACCGGAGCAAAATCCACATCTCCGGTCAATCTGTCCTTTCCTCCGGACGGATCCGGAGTACGGTTGATGCCCACATCGATCACCGCCGCTCCGGGTTTTACCATATCGGCGGTAATAAAACGCGGTTTGCCGACTGCGGCGATCAGTATATCCGCCTGTCTGGTGAATGACGCTATGTCCGGTGTACCGGAATGCACAACCGTAACCGTGGCATCAGCCACGGCATTTTTCTGCATCAGCAGCGCGGCCAAAGGCTTGCCGACAATATTGCTCCGTCCGACAATAACCGCATGCCGGCCGGCGGTTCTTATGCCGTAATGTTCCAGCAGCAGCAACACACCGTACGGGGTACACGGCGCGAAGCCGTCTTTTCTTCCGATCAGCAACTTGCCGACATTGGCATCGGAAAAACAATCCACATCCTTAGCCGGATCTATAGCGGATATAACCGCCTGGCGGTCAATATGAGGCGGAGGCGGGAACTGCACCAAAATACCGTCCACATCCGGATTACGGTTCAACTCGGCAATCAGCCGCAACAAGTCGGCCATACCGGTACTTTCCGGTAAAATGTATTTAAATGAACGGATTCCCAATTCATCGCATTTACGCGCTTTGGCTCCGACATAAACCTGCGATGCCGGATCATCACCTACCAAAATCACCGCCAATCCGGGAATAAATCCGGCCGCCGTGAGTTTTTCCACTCTCTTTCTTGTTTCTGCCGTAACCGCGGCAGCGACCGCTTTGCCGTCTATCAATTGTGCCGTCATAACTCAAAATCCCCGTACAAAATGTAATCACCAAATTATATCAGACAACGATATCGCAATATACACCGGCGCGATAATCACCGCAACGCGGTATCCTCCGTTATTTCTGCACCACCTGCCCGTCAAATGTCAAATCAAAATTTCTGCGGTCATCCCCCCGGTAACAGGCACTGATTATCGCGCTGTCCAGCGCCGCCAGCAACAGCCGGGGATTACCGTTAGACGGGAAAACCGCCGTATACACTCCCGGTAATTCCCGGAACTGCATATAAGCGGTAATACGGCTGCCCGGTACAGGCGCGGGTGATTTATTTACCCGTCCGGCATCAAGCTCCGACACATCAAGCCTATCCATATTGAAATCAGGGAATTCCCTCGCCGCGGCCAGCAATCCAAGCGCCGGAGCCAGATTATTAAGTCTGTCTCCCGGTTTAACAGTGCATCTGGGCAAGCCGGTTATAACCGGCAGCAGTTGTTTTTCCGCCATGGACTCATTGCGCCGAATCAGCACGCAATGCTCATCCACAACCAAACCGGATCCGGCGATTTGCGCCACCGGCACCCGTTCCAGCACCCACACTTCCAGCGTATCCGGCAACCGGCGCGACACTTCGGCTTTTTCTATGCCGGGAACCGATAAGAGTTTTTTCCGCAACACCGAGGGAGAAAGCGATTCCGAAAACAGATTATCGCCCGCCCTGGCACCGAGTTTGGATTCCAAAAGGTAAACATGCTTGCCCCAGAAAATACCGTTTTTTACCGTAAATTCCCGAAGAGCGAAAACCGGATTACCGGAAAACATAAAATTGTCCAGCCAGCGGAATGCGAAAATCAGCGCAAAAAACAATGCCGCCAATAAAAGAAGAAAAATCAGTGCCAGTACAGTTCTTTCTCCGGGGCTTCGCTTTCCGACAGACTTTTTTTGTATTTTCTGCTTTCCCATACACCTTACATTTCCGGATCGGACACCAATTGGGCATACAACTGGAATAATATAATACTGCCGCGTAAATTTTACATCAGGTCCGAGTGTAAAAATCAGCCTGGACGCACTATATTACGGATGTTTCATACCGTAAATAAGTCATCTTCAATGTGATGCGGTGACAATAAATACGACTCGAGTATGAGTACAGATAAAACAGTTACGCACGGAATCGCCGGTGCGATAGTAACCGCGGCAGGGCAACTGGAAGAACGGCTTGCCGCAATGGGCGCCGAAGGAATCGGACTGCGAGATAAAGCGGAATCCCTGCGCGGCGGACTTCCTGAAACCTTCTACCGCAATCTGCCTGAGGTAACGCGTATGCGCAATCTTGCCGCACATGAACCGGATAGCGGCTTTTCCCGCCGGGAACTGGCTATGTTCAACGCATTCATAACAGAAATGAACAACATTCTGGACAACCTGAACAAAAACTGTACCGGCGCCGGAAAAACAGAAGAAAAAAGAACTGAGCAAACGGCAGGCGGCAAAATCAACGGATTTGCGCTTATCCCCGGTCTGCATTTGCTGTATGCGCTGCATCTGCTGTTAGCCGGAATCGCCCCCGGAACAGGTTACCTGATATTGCTCGCCGGAAATATCATTGCCCCGATATTATTTTACTGCCGGATTGATTCCGCTGATCACCGTTACGGTATCGCAGCCGGAATTCTATTGCTGATCGTGTGGATCGCCGGAATGGCGACAGGGGAAAAGTCTTCAGATAAAACAAAACTGAAACATACCAAATGGATACCGGTGCTGAATACCGCGTTCTTCATGTTCCGCCTGATTCGGTGTCTGGATCTGCTGGCAATGACGGCGGCGGCCGTTATTCTCGGGACGGCGGCAATATCCTGGCATTTGCTGAATATCTCCCGTGAGCCCATCGCCGCCGCGGCTATACTGGCACTGAGTTATATTGCGGCGGCGGCGGACGCGGTATTCCGCAGGCGCCGGGGATGCCGCATATAAAAAACGCACCGCATCAGCAGTGCGCAATACATCACAAAGCTTCAGTTTCAGAACAATTGAATGTTTTTGCCCTGAAACAGATTAAGATATTGAATTACGATCATCACCGCACTCAGGACAAGCAGAAGCAAAGCAACCGCGCCTGCCGCGGTATAAAAAACCGACGGTTTATCGGCAGATTCGGCAGTGACCGCAAAATTCCCCTCAACGGCGGATTCATCGGGAGCAATATCTTCACTTTCAGATTCAGACGGTTCTTCATCCAAATGCACCGTCTGTATAGTCTGCTCTTCCTGAGAAGAATTTTCAGGCAAATCCGTTTTTTCGGTTTCACCTTTCAAAACAATTTCATCATCATCATCCAATAGTGCTTTCAAGGCTTTTTTGCGCTTTTCAGCATCAACAATTTTATCTTCGGCCACTGCCCCCGCCTTAGGCAGCATACCCGGTTTTACAGGACGGGAAAGTTTTACCGTCTTGTCATCCATGCCGGTCCCGATATGAATCTCTTCATCCGATACACCGGGAGTCTTTTTGACTTGAGCAGGAATAATCACATTGCTTATGCCGGTCTTGGTATGAAACGTCATCGACTGCGGTTCATTTTCGTCATCGGTATCAATCTTAATATCCAACGGCTTGGCATACCCGCTGGCCGGCCGGGAAATCTTCCCCGTACGCGTATCGTCATTGTTTCGAAGCACCACCGTGCGGCGGGTGTTGGTGTTGCCCGGAGCATCGCCGGCATTGGGGTTCAGCACCACCGTGCGGCGGGTATTGGTGTTAAAACCTGAATACGGCTTATTAGTAAAAACATTGCCTGCCGGACGGGGTTTGATTTTCTGAGTACGGGTAACATCCTCATCTTCCGGAGGCATGGGCACTAATTTTCTGGTTCTGGTGTCAGGCCCGGCTCCGGGAACGGCATCAGTCCGCGGTTGCGGCGCGGCAACAGAATCCGGTACAGAAACCGTATTCAACGGCTGCAGACGCACGGTTCTGCGGGTTCTGGTATCATCGGTGACGGCGATATTGCCGGTGGAAGTATCGGAGCGCTTATCCAAAGCGTCCAGTTTGCGGGTGCTTCCGGGAGCGGGAGCGGCCTTCAGATTGAAAGAAGCGGCAGCGACAGTCGGACGCAGACGCATTGTCTTTCTGGTTTTAGTATCGTCCGCGGCTTCGCCGGCGCTGTTTTTTTCCGGTTCATCATTCATATTCAGCCTCTCCTTCATCACGGATAACAACTTACGAATACAATAACACGATGGGAATTTAATCCGGCAAAACAATATTTTCAAACTTGAGTCGGCAAATTCCCGTTTTTTTATCTTTAAGTACGGTACCGGCTCATCAGTTCTGCAGCAAAAACTGCAATTCATCCGCCGACAAACCGGAACAGGAGCCGCCAATCACCGCATCAAAAATATGCCGTTTATGACGCTGCAATTCAATAATCCGTTCTTCGATGGAATTCCGCATCACCAATTTGATATCGGTGACCGGACGGTTCTGTCCGATGCGGTGCGAACGCCCGGCGGCCTGCAGTTCAACGGCAGGATTCCACCACGGGTCATAGATGACAACGGTATCGGCCGAAGCAAGATTAAGCCCGGTTCCGCCGGCTTTCAGGCTAAGCAAAAACAGCGGAATATTACCGGCGTTAAAATTATCCACATGCTTCTGGCGGTTCCGGGTGGCGCCGTCGAGATATTCATAAGCGATCCCCGAAAAGTCCAGCTGTTTCCGCAATACCGCCAGCAAGGAAGTGAACTGGCTGAAAAGAAGCATCCGGTGACCGCTGTCGATGTGCTCGTTCAACAGTTCCAAAAACAATTCGGTTTTAGCGGAAGGAATACCGTTTCCCATGCCGTCAGGCAGCAATCCCGGATCACAGCACACCTGTCTCAGGCGCAACAGAGTTGTGAATATCTCCGCACCGGCGGCGCCGCCGCTCTTCAGTGCGTCCAGCCCCTGCCGGCGGATTGTTTCATACAGTTTCCGCTGACTTGACCCCATATCGCAGTATATAATCCGGTCGGTAACAGGCGGTAAATCCGGAGTAACCTGAACCTTGGTGCGCCGCAGAACAAAGCCGCCGATCCGCGCCGCCAAATCCCGCTGCCGGCATACCGAATCACCTATTTCAGCATAGTAGCGGCGAAAATCCGCCAAACCGCCAAGCATACCGGGGGAGAGAAAATCAAAAATACTCCATAAATCATCAGTGGAATTTTCCAGCGGAGTTCCGGAAAGCACAATCCGGCGGCCGGAATTGATGTTTTTGCAAATTCTGGCATTGCGTGAACCGGGATTTTTGATATGCTGAGCCTCATCAAGTACAACAAAACTGAAATTCAAACCGCCGAACGCCGCGGCGGCCAGCCGTACCGAGGTATAGGAAAGCACAATGATATCATAGTCAGAAGCGGCGGCCAGCACCGCATTGCGTGTTCTGCCGTTGCCGGGGGCGGCAACCCGGATTCCCGGTATAAAACGAACCGCCTCGCGGCGCCAGTTTTCCGTAAGCGATGCCGGGCAGATCACCAGTGCGGGAGCATCGCCGTGTTTCAGTTTCCCGGCTAAAAAAGCCAGCAGCTGGACCGTTTTACCCAAGCCCATTTCATCGGCCAGTACCGCATTGAATCCGTATTCGTACATCCGGTTCAAAAAATCCACGCCCTGGCGCTGATACCGGCGCAGCGTACCGGAAAAAGCGAATTCCGGCGGAAACGGCACCGGCACTGAAGACAACTCCAATCCGTCAAGGGCGGCATCCGGCAATCCGCGTGTAAGAAAATTATAATACCCCGCCATCTCGCGCGGCAAAACAAAAATCCGTTTCGCATGCTCGGCATTGCGCATCAGTACCGGAGCGGCGGCGATAAAGCGGCGCAGCCGCTCTTCAATAAAAGCGGGAGAACCGCCGCAATCGACCGAAGCGGCATGCGTTTTGACCGCCGCCGCCGCGGCGGTCCATTCCACTTGCCGCGCTCCGCAATGCAACTCATAACCGATCCGCCATCCGACGGGGTCCTGACCGAGCAGCCGGCAGCGTAACTCCAGCGGCAAGATTTCCATCCCGGCCCCTGTCAGTATATCGGCACGGCGCTTAAGTTCCGGCAAAACCGCCCGGAGAAACAATACCGCGCTGTCCCGGTCATGCAGCGCAAACCCGGCGCCGTGTTTCTGAAACCCGAACAGCAGCAATTCCTTTTCAAAAATCCGCTCGGCGGAACGGCGGCGCGGTATTATCCTGTTGCTCAATAAAATAAAATCGCCGTCCTCCGGGCGGCAGATCCTCACCGCGTTCCGGGGACCGTACAAATAACCTACCCTCAACAGATATCCGTCATCGGTAAATTCCCCGCACAAAGTCACCCGCGGCAACGGCGAAGCCGGCCGCAGCTGACCGGTTTTCCTGACCGGGAAAGGAAAATCCGGAGGAATATTGCCGGGCGGAGGTTGAACTCCGGCCCGGAAAAAATTCCGCACCAAGTCGGATTCGCATACCGCCGGCACAAAGAAATAATCGCTTTCCGCACCTACCCAGCAGCCGCAGCGCCCCATAACGATCCGGCATCCGGGAACCGGCAATAATGCGCCGCCGCACTCCAGCCCCGGAGCGTATTTTCTCTTTTTTCCTCCGGTTTCAAGCAATACCGGCCGGCAGTGTTCGGCACGGATATGCAGCGGCATGCCGCCGCAGTAAAGAGCGGTATATCCGGTCAGGCTGTGAAACAGTTCGCAGACTGCGGCTCCGTCGAGAGAAATATACCGCCCCTGCGGCTCTCCGAGGGCGGCCAGAATTTCAATGATCTGGCGGTCGCGGGATGAAAAATGCCCCAGTTCCAAGTGCACTACCAGATATTTGTCATCCACCAGCCGGCGAAGATTGATCAGGGTGCCGGCGTATTCACGCTCGCCGGAAATGATTTTAACCGCCAGAGTCAGCCGTTCCCAGGCCGTGGCAAGATGCGGCATCCCGTCCGGAAATTCGATACGTAATTCAGCCGCCGGTCCGGTTGAACCGGCAATCAGTTCCGGCAGGGACGAGGTACGCAGGGCCTTGCAGTATTCCGGCAGCGGCAACGGAGAATTTCTGTTACCTCCGAACCGCACAGCGTAGGAGAGCATGGCGGCCACCGCATGAACGCACAACTTCGCATCTTTCCGCTCTCCGCACCCGCACCGCGCGGTAACCGCCGGGCCGGGAGTAAAAACCGTCAGGATTTCCCGCTCCTCCGGCAACCGCCAGGAGGCGGCGCAAGTTCCGTCGGCGCGATGCCAGATATGCGGAACCGCTGTTTTCAGCAGCGACTTAGCCGATTTCAACGTTTCCGCATCGGATAAATTCAGCAGTTTTTCTTCCAAAGCGCCGCCGGCCATATCGGATTTGCCTTTCAATCCGTTATTTGCACAAATACGAAATAATTAAGATATAGCGGACTGCAAAATTTTACAACACAGCCCGGACAACGACCGGCAGAATACAAATATCCGGCAAAAAAATCCGTCTAAGCAGACGGAAATGAAAAATAACGGATTAAATATCCGGCGAAAAACGGCGGCTCACAAACCCGCCAGCATTTCGGCGACCCGGACGCGCTTATCGCGCATCTCGGCCAGTTTAGCGCGGGCTTCGGCGACCACGTTTTCCGGAGCCTTGGCGAGAAAACGCTCATTGGAAAGACGGGCTTCGCTGCCCTTGATCCATCTGTCCAGTTCGTTAAGCTGACGCCGCAGTTTAGCCCGTTCCGCTTCCACATCGATCAGACCGGCCAAAGGCAGACTGACCGTACCGAAACGGCAGGCCTGAGAAGGCGCGGCGCCGTTGGCGGAACGGTCGAAATCGGATTCGGAAATATCGATGCTTTCGGCATTGAGCAAAGTACGCAGGGATTCGCTCTGACCGCGGAAGAATTCCAAAGCGGAGCCATTCAGCGCCTTGAGATGAAATTTCACTTTTTTACCGTCCGCGATACCGTAGGAGGATTTCAGTGAACGCCCCGCCCGGACAAGTTCGAATTTACCGTCCACCAGTTCGCTGACCGCGGAAACCGCCGGAGCGGCTGCCTGCGGGTATTCCTCGCGCATGATACTCTGATCAGCGGCGATAAATCCCATCTTATGAGCCAGCTCCTCGGTGATGAACGGCATAAACGGATGCAGCAGACGCAGAATCCGGAACAACGCGTAATCCAGCACCGCCAAAGCGCGGTCGCGCCCGTCGCCTCCGGTGCGCATCGGCGCCTTTTCCGCTTCGATGAACCAATCGCAGAAATCCGACCAGACCAAGTCATACAACTCGTGGGCGGCGGCATGGAAACGGAATTCATCCAGCGCGGTATTGACGGCGGCAGCCGCCGCATCAAGCTTATCCAGCATCCAGCGTTCGTCGCAGGACAGATTTTCCGCCACCGCGGCCGGAAGAGTGCGGAAATCAGCGGAAACATCCCCCTGCATCTGGCGGAAACGGCAGGCATTCCACAACTTGTTGGCGAAAGTTTTACCGATTTCGCATTTTTCATTGCTGTAACGGATATCGATTCCTACCGGCGCGATATACACGATGGTGAAACGCAGCGCATCGGCGCCGTAATCCCGGATAACGTCCAGCGGGTCGGGGGAATTGCCCAGCGATTTGGAGAGTTTACGGCCGAGTTCATCGCGGATGATGCTGGTGAAATAGACATTGCGGAACGGGATATTTCCCATGAACTCGCAACCGGCCATGATCATGCGCGCCACCCAGAAGAAGATGATATCCGGACCGGTGACCAAATCGCAGGTGGGATAGAATTTTTCCAGTTCCGGAGTAC
>JAZRUY010000055.1:0-10102 GCA_045598845.1 Victivallaceae bacterium | reverse complement strand
TGACCAGTTGTTCCGGTGTATCGTCCCCGGTATCGGCGCGGACAAAGGCGCCGTGCGCTCCGGTCCGGCCGGATCCGGTCAGCAGCAGGCTTTCCGCCCGTTCCGGGATAACGCCGCATCCGGGCAGCAGTTCATTCAGCCAGCGGCTGACATCCCGCCCTTCCGGCAATTCCCCCAGCCAGCACCGCCGCAGGGCCGGCAGGTCCACGCCCACCGCGTAATCGGCGGAATCGGGAATCCACTTCCGCTCCGCGCTCCAGTCCGCGCCGCGGCAGCCCAGCGCCGCCGCGGTCAAAGCGAAAAACAGCAGCCGTTTTACCGCTCCCCGCATTTTTGAGGAATACCCGGGTCAGACCGTCCCGCCGCCTTCTTCCGGCGCATCCTGTCCGGGCTGCGGCTGACGGCGGGGCAGTTTAACCTCGATATGGAGTTCCCGCAACTGCTTTACGCTCACTTCGGCGGGCGCGTTCATCATCAGATCCTGCGCCTGCTGGTTGAACGGGAAGGCGATCACCTCGCGGATATTCGGCTCGTCCGCCAGCATCATCACGGTGCGGTCCACTCCGGGTGCGATGCCGCCGTGCGGAGGCGCGCCCAGCTTGAAGGCGTTTATCATGCCGCCGAATTTTTCATCGACCGCCGATCTCTGATAGCCGGCGATCTCGAACGCCCGGTACATCACCTCGGGCAGATGGTTGCGGATGGCGCCTGAAGACAATTCGATGCCGTTGCAGACGATATCGTACTGATAGGCGAGCACATCCAGCGGATCGCCGCTGTTGAGCGCCTCCAGGCCGCCCTGCGGCATGGAGAACGGGTTATGGCAGAACACCGTCGCCCCGGTCTCCTCGTCTTTCTCATACATCGGGAAATCCACGATCCAGCAGAATTCAAAACGGTTGCCGTCGATCAGATTCAGCTGCCGGCCGAGTTCCGGGATCACCGCGCCGCCGATCTTCTGCACGGTCTTTTCGCGGTCGGCGAGGAAGAACAGGGCGTCGCCTTCGCTCACACCGCCGTCGGCCTTCAGCGCGGCGACGATCTCCGGGGTCAGGAACTTGACGATCGGGCTCTTCTCCCCCTCGGCGGTCCAGATGATATAGGCCATGCCCCTGGCGCCGTTTTCCTGCGCGAACCTGATCAGGTCGTCGAAGAATTTACGCGGTTTGCCCGCCACCTGCGGAGCGCGGATGGCGCGCACCACGCCGCCGTCCTCCACCGTGCCGGCGAAAGCCTTGAAGCCGCAGCCGCGGAAACGTTCCGTCACATCGATCATTTCCAGCGGATTGCGCAGGTCCGGCTTGTCGGAGCCGAAGCGGCGCATCGCCTCGCGGTACGGTATCCGCGTGAAAGGCGGTCTGGAATAACTTTTGGAGGAGAATTTGCCGAACACATCGTCGAACATCCCTTCGATGACCTGGAAGATCTCCTCCTGGTCGGCGAAACTCATCTCCACGTCCATCTGATAGAATTCGCCGGGGCTGCGGTCGGCGCGGGCGTCCTCGTCGCGGAAACAGGGCGCGATCTGGAAATAGCGGTCGAATCCGGCCACCATCAGCAGCTGCTTGAACTGCTGCGGAGCCTGCGGCAGGGCGTAGAACTTGCCCGGATGCAGACGGGAAGGCACCAGATAGTCGCGGGCGCCCTCCGGGCTGCTGGCGGTCAGGATCGGAGTCTGGAATTCATTGAATCCGACAGAGTTCATATAGCGGCGCATTTCCGCTATCACCTGACTGCGCAGCACGATGTTGCGGTGCAGTTTTTCGCGGCGCAGATCCAGGAAGCGGTATTTGAGCCGCATCGCCTCGGGGGCGCAGTCGTCCTTGGCGATCTGGAACGGCAGCACATCCGCCTCGCCCAGAATTTCCATCGCCGAGGCTTTCACCTCGATTTCACCGGTCTGCAGTTTCGGATTGACCGTTTCCGGCGTCCTCGCCACCACGGTGCCGTCGAATCTGACCACGGTCTCCACGCGCCAGCGGTCCAGCGCCTGATAGAAGGCGCACTCCGGGTCGATCACCACCTGGGTGATGCCGTAGTGGTCGCGCAAGTCTATGAAAATCACGCCGCCGTGATCGCGCACGCTGTGAATCCAACCCGAAAGCCGGACTTCCGTCCCGACCTGACCGCGGCGGAGTTCGCCGCAGTTATGACTGCGATAAGCACTGCTCATAATCCAATCTTCTCCGAATTATTGAATAACCGACCGTAAAAAAACGAATATCGGAATAAATATAACACACTTTCAGCCGGATTGCATTCTTTCCGGTACCGGTTCAGCCCCGCAGCAAAGCCCAGGCCATGACGGCGATTATCAGCAGCAGGGTCACCACCGCCGCCGCCGCCGCGTGCCTGGCGAAAAAAAGCTGCGTCTTCCGCAGCGCCGTGGCATGCTCGGCGTTGACCGCGAACCCGGCGGTATAGGCGAAAATATCCTCGAGCAGTTCGTTCACCGAACTGTAGCGGTCGTTCTTTTTCACGCTCATCGCCTTGAGGCACACCGCCTCCAGGGCGGGCGGCACCGCGTGCCCGGCCGCCTTCGACGGAGATTCGATTTTACCGTTCACGGCGCGCCGGAGTTTTTCATCCGCCGGCAGTCCGGCGGAAACTTCCCGGAAAGTCAGGACGGCGTACAGTATGCAGCCCAGACTGTATATGTCGGAACGTTTGTCCATGCGCTCTCCGGCGATACGCTCCGGCGCCATATAGCCGGGGGTGCCGGAAATAATTCCCGCCGCCGCCAGTTTGTCCTCCGGCATCGCCAGCCCCCAGTCGAGCACCAGCACTTCGCCGAAATTGCCGATATTCACGTTTTCCGGTTTAAGATCCAGATGGCAGATCCCCTGCGAATGGGCGAAGGCGACGGCGTTGCACACCCGGGTGAATATGCGCAGCCGCCGGTGCAGGGAATACCCTTCCGCCGCGGCCTGTTCCTCGCTTTTCAGCCGCCTGAGCAGCCGGGCCAGCGACTGCCCCTGCAGATATTTCATGGTGAAAAAAGGCGAACCGCTCTCGTCCATGCCGACATCGTGCACCGGCACGATGTTGGGATGTTCCAGGCGCGCGGTGAGCAGAGCTTCGGCCACGAAACGCCGCAGATCCCCTTCGGGGCGGCTGCGGAAATCCGGCATCATCGCCATCGCCACCTCGCGCCCGGTGTCGGTATCGTACACCAGCAGCACGCTCTTCATGCCGCCGAAACCGATCGTGCGCAGAAAACGGTAGCGTTTCTGCGGTTTCACCGGCAGAGTTTCCGGGACGGCGGCTTTTTCCCCGTCCTCCGGAGCCCGTTTCAGCACCACGGTTTTGGAATTTTCAGAATCGGCGGCCATACTTTACCGTTTTTGTCCTGTCTCCGCGGATTTCCGCTTCGCCTTTATCAGTTTGACCGGTTTTTCCCCGCGCACCGCCGCGCCGTCCACCAGACATCCGCTCACGTCTTTCATCGACGGCGCGTCGTACATCACCCCGGTCATGATCTCCTCGAGTATGGCCCGCAGTCCGCGCGCGCCGGTTCCCCGCTCAACCGCTTTTTCCGCCAGCGCGGTCAGCGCGTCGTCAGTGAAGTCCAGTTCCATGTTCTCCATGTCGAGCAGTTTCCTGTACTGCTTGACCAGCGCGTTCTTCGGTTCGGTCAGCACCCGCGTCAATTCCTCTTCGGTGAGCGGATCCAGCGTGGTTACCACCGGCATTCTCCCGACGAATTCCGGAATCAGCCCGTAGCGGATCAGATCTTCCGGCTCGCAGAGCGCGTAAGGATTGCGGCGCACTTCGTCATCGCTTGCCCCGGCGGCTTCGCCGTCCTCGCCGAAACCCAGCGTATGCCGGCCGGTACGGCGCCGGATCACGTTGTCGAGTCCCACAAAGGCGCCGCCGCAGATAAACAGGATATTGGAGGTGTCGATTTTCAGCATTTCCATCTGCGGATGCTTGCGCCCGCCCTGCGGCGGCACGCCGGCCACGGTGCCTTCCAGTATCTTCAGCAGCGCCTGCTGCACTCCCTCCCCCGACACATCGCGGGTGATGGATACGTTTTCGGTCTTGCGGGCGATCTTGTCGATTTCATTGATATAGATGATGCCGATCTGCGTCCGCGCGATATCCCCGTCGGCGGCCTGATACAGCCGGAGCAGGATATTCTCCACGTCCTCCCCCACATATCCGGCCTCGGTCAGCGTGGTGGCGTCGCAGATGGCGAACGGCACATCCAGCATCCGGGCCAGCGTTCTGGCCAGCAGGGTTTTGCCGCAGCCGGTGGGGCCGAGAAGCAGCACATTGCTTTTGTCCAGCTCCACATCGTCATACCTGCCGCTTCCGCCCCCGGCCGCCCTGGTCTGCAGCCGCTTGTAGTGATTGCGCACCGCCACGGCCAGCACCCGCTTGGCCTGCTCCTGCCCGATCACATATTTGTCCAGTCCGCGCTTGATTTCTTCCGGCGACGGGATGTTCATCTTCTCCGCCGGCGAGGCGGAATTTTCCGGGGCGACGCCGCGCCTGCGCTCGAGTTCCGCCAGAAACCGGCTGCCGTTGCGCAGACATTCCGAGCACACCGCAAACCCGTCGTATATGCCGGAAAAGAACTTTTTCCGGTCGCGGCCGGTCTTACGCTCTCCGCAGAAAATACATACCGGCCGGCCGCCGTCCTTATTTTCCATTTTTCTCTCCGTTTTTCCGCGCCGCCGCGCTCACCACCTCGTCCACCAGCCCGTATTTCAGCGCCTCTCCGGCGCTCATGAAATGGTCGCGCTCGGTGTCTTTGGCCACCTTGGCCGCGGTGCATCCGCAGTGTCTGGCGATGATGCCGTTGAGCATGCTCTTCATCCGCAGCAGTTCCTGCACCTGTATGTTCACGTCCGCGGCGGTGCCCTCGGCGCCGCCCCAGGGCTGGTGGATCATGATGCGGCTGTTGGGCAGCGCGAAACGTTTGCCCGGCGCTCCGGCGCAGAGCAGCACCGCCCCCATGCTGGCGCACTGCCCCATGCAGTAAGTGCGCACATCGCAGGAAACCGCCTGCATGGTGTCGTATATCGCCATTCCGGCGGTAACCACGCCGCCGGGGCTGTTGATGTACAGACTGATATCCTTTTTCGGATCTTCCGACTGCAGGAACAGCAGCTGCGCCACCACCAGATTCGCCACCTCGTCATCGATCGGAGTACCGAGCATGATGATGCGGTCCTTCAGCAGCCGGCTGTAAATGTCGAACGCCCGCTCGCCCTGCGCGGTCTGCTCCACCACCATCGGCACCATATACGCTCTCTCTTTCATGTTTTCCCTTTCTTTTCCTTCGAAGTTGTGTGAATTTAAAACCCTGTAAGCCGGAGTTCCGTTTTCCGCCGCGGTCACCGCTTCCGAAAAAATCAGGCAGCCGCCCGCGGCGCCCGACGGCGCCGTCTGCCGCTGCCTGTCACCGGTCCGGTACGCGCCGTCACTTGGCGGCTTTTTCCACCAGATGACGCAGCACTTTATTGTTCAGTATGTCCAGTTCCAGTTCTTCCATGCCGCCGGACTTCTCCAGCATATCGCGGAAAGCCTTCGGCTTCTGCCCGTAGTAACTTCCCAGCATCGCCACCTGGGCGTCGACTTCCTCCCGCTTGAGTTCGATCTTCTCCAGTCTGGCCAGTTTGCGCAGAATGAACATCCGGCGCAGCGATTTTTTCGCCGCTTCCGCCGCTTCGGCGCGGTGTTTTTCGATATCTTTCTTGAACTGCTCCGCATCGGCCTCGTTCTTCACCGTGCTGTTGGCCAGCCGCTGCAGTTCGCGCTGAGTCTCCGCCGCCGTCACCGCCTCGGGGAAATCGAACTGCGGCACCTGCGCGTCCAGTTTCTCATAGTACTGCTTCGCGCACTCCTCGTTGTACTTGGCTAGTTTCTCCTGTTCCAGCGAGCCGCGCAGCTGATTCTTGAATTCCTCCGCCGATTTGACGCCGAGTTTGGCAATCAGCTCTTCGTCGGTCAGCGCCTTGCGCCGCTGCACCGCGCCGACCTTGACGGTGTAGTTCACCTTCACACCGGCCAGGGCGGCCTCGCGGTAACCGGCCGGATATTCGGCGGTGAATTTATATTCCCTGCCCTTTTCCGCTCCGGTCAGGGCGGCGATGCAGCCGGGGATGTTCTCCGGCTCGGAAAGCCAGATATAAGTGTCTTCGGCGGCCGCCTGATGCTTCACCGCCGCCGCGGCGTCCTCCGCCGGGGTGAAATCGCTGGTGTAGCTCACTTTCAGCATGTCGTCCTTCACCGCCGGAGTATCGGTGTCGGCGTAATTGCCGTACATGGTGCGGAAATAATCCGCCCGCTTGTCCACCTCCTCGTCGGTCACCGCCTCGCGCTCGGCATCGAGTTTGATCGCGCCGTAGTCGCCGGTTTCGAATTCCGGCGCCAGATCCGTCGCCAGCGTGAATTTCGCCTCGCGGTCGGGGAAAATCTCGGTTTTGCCGCTGAGATTGCAGGAAAGGATGTCCTTTTTATCGTCCCCGGATATTTTCTCGAAAGCGGCCTGCAGCACCCGGCGCTCCAGTTCCTCCTGAATCTGGGCGGCGAACTTGCGGCGCACCATTCCGGCCGGCGCATGCCCCTGACGGAAGCCCGGCAGCGCCGCCGCTCCGGCGAATTCGGCGCAGACCGCGGCGGTCTCCGCCTTCATATCCGCTTCGGACACGGTGAAATCTATCTCTTCGCGGCAAACTCCCGCATTGCGGATCTCCATTTTCAAGGCATCACTGAATCCCATCTTTTCGACCTTTCATTTAGCATTGCCGCGGTGCGGCGTTTTTCATCTTCTCCGCCGCCGCGGTTGGCAACGACCGGCATATATATCCTGTTAATATAGTTCAGCGCCGCCTTTTTTTCAACATTGAAACCGGACGCGCCGGCGGATGTTCCCAGAGACTCTTTACGGTATAATATTACTTCCGGAACGGAAAACTTTCACCCGTCCGGGGAATTCCGTCCGGAATATACGGTAATATGACCGAAATCATTGAAAAATAAAACCGGAAACTGAAACAAGGTCAAAAAAAACTGTTTTTATCTTCTGACAAAACTTTATTACTTACTAAACAAACGGGAGCGCGGCTCCGTCGTCCGTAACACTCAACAGGAGCAGCGTCACGACCGGCCGTGATGTTACCGTAACAAGACTTTGTTACTTGTTTTTCAGCGTTTTAACAAAATTCTCTTACTTCCCGACCAACGGATGCGCGGTCCCGTCATCCGTAACACTCAACAAGACCAGCGTCACGACAAATTCCTGACTTTTCGGTTCCGAAAAATTTCGGACCGGAAAGTCATCACGCCATAGTGATTTTTCGGCTTTGCCGGAAAAATCATCCCGCCGCAGCCTTGGCGAAGGCGGATAGTTCCTATGAAAATGGTGCGAAAAAAGACAACGGCGGACGGGTGTTATTACCAAAAAATTCTATTACTTATTGTTTTCGGCCGGGTATTGCCATTTATCAAGACATGTTACTCGACCGAAAAAAAGGAACGCGGAGTTTACACCGCGTTCCATGCTCCCCGTACCGCCGGTACCGGTCAGGCAACGGTGGAAACCGCGGGAGGCGGGGTGCATTTTTTGCTGAATCGAAATTCCATATAGCGTTTTAGATAAGTGCGCATACTGTCGACCGAAGCCGGAGCGGGCAGCATAAACGCATCGAGGCGGTGCTCGTCGGCAAACTCGATCAACTTATTCACATCGCCGCCGTTTAACAGTTCGCGGTAATCCCCCAGAGCCTTGTAAACGGCGGTCAGTTCGCCGTCGGTCAGACCGGTGACATCAGCAGTGTTGAATCCGGTTATCCGCAACATGAACTCCACATTGAGCGAACGGCGGCGGTCCGCCAGGATGCTGAGATAGCTGTCCAGAACGTTTCCGATGATGCCTCTGCCTCCGTTACCGCAGTTAATCAGATACTTGACATAATCATTGTAATCGTACATTTCTCTTCTCCTTATAATTTGGTTGTTTTTATTTTTGCCCCCGCCGGCACCCAACCTCCGGCCGGAACATATTATAATATGAACTCCGGCAGCATTTCATCACCCCGCATACCGCAAAAATATACTGTATTTTCATATTCTGTATTCCTCAGGCGGCTCCCAGCCGCCGCGCTATTTCCCGGAATTTCGGCAGTATGCGGTTCTTGCAGAGACTTACCTGATTCACCCTTACTCCGTATTCCCCCGCCAGCAAGGCGGCGTCCATGCCGTTGATAACGTAATCCTCGAACAGGCAGAGGTTCCGTTCGCTGATCCCGGTTTTCCGGAGCGCTTCCAGCGTTCCGTAAATGACAAACCGCGCCTCTTCCCGCTCCGCCTCATCGTATCCCCGCGCCTGATAAATCATCAGCGGATTGTGATGTCCCCTGCCGTTGCATTCGTACTTGTCGCCGCCGCCGGGATAAAAGTCTATCCGGGGGGCGGGATTGCCGTCGCGGTCTTTCTTACCGATCCCGTACAGTTTCTTGAGCAGGTTGGCGCGGATGCTCCGCGCGGTCCAGTACGCCCACGTTTCCAGCGTCAGCGCCGGTTTGCCCCGTCCAGCCTTTCCCGCGCAGGTCTTCCCGTATTCTCCCCGCCAGTATTTCAGCGCCGTTTCATTCAGCACCTCATCGAAAATCTGATATTTATCTCCGCACAGCGCGCTCCGCACAGCGCCGCGGATTTTACCGTCTTCGAGAAACTTCTCCACTTCTTCAGCGGTATGAATGTTTATCTTTTTACTATCCGCCATGAATACCGCCTTCCCCGGGTTTTCCCCGTTTGTTTTTTCAGGACGCGGCGCGCCGCCGCGGCTTTTTCCGTCCCCGGTAAACTTCTCCGCTTCCGCCCCGCCGGTCAGTTTCTTTTGCTTCGCCATGTATCCGTTCTCCTTTCTTGTTTTTTATATCTGTTTCCGCAATTGATTTTCCGTTTTTGTCCTTGCCGTTATCATATCATACACACAGTGAGTGCCCGTAGAATGTCCACCTGAAAAAGATTTCTTCAAAATTCTTCATTTTATATATAAAATATATAACCGCTGATGACATTGCGAAAAAACTCTCCCCCCGTTCCGTTTTTTGAAAAAAGATTTTCTTTCCTTGGATAGACTCTGCTTAACAAACGCGGCCGCCGCCGTTTTCCGACACCTGCCGGAACAAAAAATTATAAAAATTATTCCGTTCCGCCGGATTTTCAAAAGCCGGTCCGGGCACACCCTCCCTGATATTCTATATTGTTATATTCCGTTTCACGCCGCCGCATTTCACCGTTCCGGAAAATTTTCCGTTTTTTCTTCCATAATTTCCTGTTTGCGTCTCCCCGCGCCGGACATTTTCCGTCTTTTTGAAAAAAAACCAAAAACAACCGGAAAGTAAAACCTCTGCTCCACCGCCCCGCCGGCACTCAATCTCCGGCCGGAACATATTATAATGTGACAAAATTTTGTGTAAAGTGAAGTAACTTTTTAATTATTTTGCAAAAAAATCCGGGTGTTACAATTCATCAGGACATATTACTTGATCGGAAAAAAGGTGAAACCGGACAGGTGTTACAATTCATCAGGACATATTACTCGACCAAACAAAAAACGATCTATCCCGGTTGGTATTATTACCCCCGCAATTCTGTTACTTGTTTTTTATTTTTTTGACAAATCTCTCTTACTTCCCCGGCCAAACGGATGCGCGGCCCCGTCATCCGTAACACTCAACAAGACCAGCGCCACGACTGACCGGTGACTTTCCGGCTGCAGCCGGAAAGTCATCACGACGTAGCCTCGGTTTTTGCGCATCCGTGCAAAAAAACGGCGAAGTCGGACGGGTGTTACCGTCACAAAACTCCATTACTTGTTTTTTATTTTTTCGACAAAATTCCGTTACTTGGCACGGGAGCGGCGCCGCCGCCATATCAGCGAAAGCCTGAACTGCAACTTTCTTTTAACACTTCCCGGCCAAACGGGAGCGCGGCTCCGTCATCCGTAACACTCAACAGGACTGCCGTCACGACTGACCGTGACTTTCCGGCTTCAAAAACAATTTTGAGCCGGAAAGTCATCACGACGTAGCCTCGGTTTTTGCGCCTGTACGGCGCAAAAACCGGCGAAGTCGGACGGGTGTTA
>JAZRUY010000054.1:0-4443 GCA_045598845.1 Victivallaceae bacterium | reverse complement strand
TCATCGCCGCCGAGATGAGTGTCGCCGTTAGTGGCGCGCACTTCAAAAACCCCGTCGCCGATATCCATGATCGAAATATCGAATGTTCCGCCGCCCAGGTCGTAAACCGCCACGGTTTCATCGGTTTTCTTGTCCAGTCCGTAAGCCAGCGCCGCCGCGGTCGGTTCGTTGATGATGCGCAGAACTTCGAGTCCGGCGATTTTGCCGGCGTCCTTGGTCGCCTGACGCTGGCTGTCGTTGAAGTAGGCCGGCACAGTGATGACCGCCTGGGAGATTTTCTCGCCGAGATACGCTTCCGCATCCGTCTTGAGTTTCTGCAGGATCATCGCGGAAATCTCCGGCGGCGAATAAACATGATCACCCGCTTTTACATGAGCGTCGCCGTTTTTCGCCTCTACGATTTCATAGGGCATCAGTTCGCGTTCGCGCCCGACTTCTGAATACTTGCGCCCCATCAGTCTCTTGATGGAGAAAATAGTATTTTTCGGGTTGGTCACCGCCTGGCGCTTGGCGGTCTGTCCGACCAGCCGCTCTCCGGTCTTGGTGAATGCCACGATGGACGGCGTGGTGCGGTTGCCTTCCGCATTGGGGATGATTTTGTACTCTCCGTGGTCCATCACCGCCATGCAGCTGTTGGTGGTGCCGAGGTCGATTCCCAGAATCTTGCTCATTTTTACACTCCTTATGTTTTATAGTTATCGTGCGATTATCCGTTCTGATGATCCGCTTTGCCGGCGGACCGCATTGCGCCTTTGGTATAAGCAATAATCGTGCCAACTTGTTTTTGAACTTAAAACGCGCGCTGCGGCGCATTGCGGCGCGTGCCAATATGGCACATCCGGGACATTTCGCCGCATGACGCACCGGAATTTGCATTTCGTCATTATCCGCTTATATTGCACCCGGATACCCCGGAACAAGGAGGTCGGTCATGGCTGAAATAATCCGTCTCGGCGCGGCTGAACATTTGCCGCGGTTAATTGCCCGGAACGCTGTTGTACTGGTTGACTTCCGGGCGGACTGGTGCGCTCCCTGCCGCAAACTCGGCGCTGTTTTGGAGGAGGCGGCGCGTCTGGCTTCCGCCGGAACGGTTGTCGTATGTATCGATGTGGATAAATTTCCTGAACTTGCCGCTCAATACGGAGTAACCGCCATTCCGCTGCTGATCCAGTTCCGCAACGGTGCGGAAAAAAAACGTTTGACCGGCAATCAGAAACTCGATGCGGTATTGCCTTTGCTGGAATAGTTTATAAATCCCGTTTCAGCAGCCGGGCGGATACCGGCGGCGCACCGCGCCGGTTATACAGGCGTATTACGCCGTTGCGTTTTGCCAGCAGCCAGCGGGCGAAGGAATCCAGCGGCACCAGGTTGCGTCCCGGCGCGGGTTTAAACAGTACCGGATTTTCCCGGTTGTCTCCGAAATCACCTTGCCATGAAAGTTCCGCTTCGCAATTTTCAGGTGCCGTATCGGGAAATTCCAGTTCCAGGAGACCGTATTCCGAGCCGTCAACCGGATCGGCCGCCGCCAGTTCGACGGCATTGTTTTCCGGCTTTATCCGCAATGATACGTATCCTCTTTTTCCGGTTTCAAATCTTCCCCATACCGCCGGCAGCCGGTTCAGATCACGGTTTTTGAACAGAGTTTCGTACAGCCGTACATCCGATGCTGTATCCGGCACGGTCATTCCGGCTCTCAAAAAATATTCATCCGGCATCGCCAGCAGATGATTGGGCGACACATGCAGCAAATGTCCGTAAAGCATGGCATTCCTCCACAGCAGATGCGTCCGGACAGCCGGCCATCCTTCGGTGAAATAGCTCCATCCCAGCAGCGTGGTCCGTATGCCGCATTCCTTCATTCTGCGTAACATTTCCTTCTGGGTAGTCTCTCCGGTTACGGTAAAATAATTGCCGTGTTCCAGCAGCAGCGGCCGTCCCAGCAGATGATGGTAATCGGTATAAGTAAGACCGCAGAATCCTTCCCCCGGAGCCAGTACTTTGTCCATGCCGCTTTTCAGCCGGAGCAGTTCTGTTATTTGCACCGGATCGTATTTCCCTTTGCCGAAATTCGGCATTCCGACTGCCGCTCCGTCCGTTAATTCCCCTTCGGAATAGCAATACACTTTTTTTTCCGTTTCCAGCAGTGTCCCCGGCGAATGAACCGCGCGTCCCGCCGCCCCCTGGGCGAATATCCCCGCCGCGATAAGCGCACCGGCGGCCAGGCGGCAACGGGGTGTCCCTACCCAGTTGCGCAACGCCGCGGCGAACAGCGGCAGCAGCGACATCCAGGTCACCAGCTGCCGGTTGAACCCTCCGTCCATGCGGGAATAAGAATAATTCAGCAGACATACGGCATAGATTGCCGCCGCCGTCAGCGCGGCGATGCGGCGTCCTTTGAGTCCGGCGTCTCCGTTTCCGTGACGGATGATGAAAACGGTTATAATCACGGCGAACAGCGGTACCGCGGGCAGCGCGTTTGCGGCTGCGGCCGTCAGCGGGGTATATACTTCACCGCTCCACGGCATTGCCGCCCATTGCGCATTGACTTTGGCGGTGTTGAGCACGATACGGATTTCTCCGGCCAAATTGCCCGCGAACGGACCGAATACGAACAACGCCAGTACCGCGGCCGCCAATGCCGAGACAATGACCGTCTGCCTGCCGCCGTTTCTGATTACCCGTACGGATTGCCAGAGTACTGCCGGAAGCCATGCCGTGCACCATACCGCTCCCTGCGGAAATCTCATGAAGCAGATGAACGGTGCGAACATTATGTAAAAACAGCATCGGCGGAAATCGCTTTTTTCTACCGCCGGGGCCGCGGCGAGCAGAAAAGCGCCCGCCATCAGCGCCTCGCAGCTTCCTAATCCGAGCATCAGTGAAACAACGGCGGCGGGGATGTACGGCAAATGCAGACGCAGGACCATGAACGAACCGGCTCCGCACAACAGCAGCAGCAGATGGAATCCGTAGATGCTGCAGTAATACATGCCGCCTTCAAAAATCGCCGACAGCGCATAACTCCAATAGTCCCATAACCCGTAGGTGACCAGCACTTCCTTGAATAATTCCGCCCTGCCGTAGAATACGTCCGCCGCCGCCGAAATCCGCATCCCGGTTTCAAACGAATTGCGCAGCATATTCATGGAATCTTCCGAGAATATGATTGCCGCGGTTACGCTTATCCACAGTATCGGGGAAATCCGTTTTTCAAGTCCGGATTCTCTCTTGCGGAAAAATGTCCGGTATATACAATCGGTTGCCGCGGTAATCAGCAGCGGTGTCAACAGCCATACGGTTACTTTCGACGGTGCGAACTGACGCAAAACGGCATCACCGTACACATATACCGGCGGCAGTACCGCGAATAATCCGGCGCAGCACAGCAGTTCCAGCGGGAAAACCGCCGCGCGTATCACGGTTTCTCTCCGGCGCAGCAATATTCCAAGCAGTACTGCCGCCACCGGCGCCAGCAGCCGCAGCATATCCAATATGCGGGCGGTTCTTTCCCAGACGGTTAAAAAAAATCCCGCCGAGCCGCCCGATACTTCAAAGCACCATTGTTTCAGCATAGGGGCCAGCATGGCCGGCGCCAGCCATCCCAGTACGGCGGCGGTCAGCACCGCCGGTACGGTTTCCGCGGTTTCCCGGTCGTATTTGCCGCGTACCTGCAGCAGCAGCGCGGTGTAATAGAGAAACACCGCAATGTAGAGATATTCGGAATCGAATTTGTCCAATGAGATATTCAGTGCGCCGCACAGATATACTCCCAGCGGCAGCAGCGGCATCAGAAGATTGCGGTTCAGATTTTCTTCGGCGCAGAAACGCAGCAGTATGCAGTTGAGTATAAACAACGCCGCTCCGGCCGCGGTTGCCGCGTATATTGTCAGCAGCCGGGCGGAAATGTCGAGATCGTTCAGGCAACAGTAGAATCCGGTAAGTTCAGCCGGCACGCAACCGCCGGCGGGGGCAGACAGACGCCAGGCCAGTATCGCCGCCGCCCCTGGAATTGCTCCTGCCAGCGCCAGCAGCGCTTCACGGCCTGAAATACCGCATACCGCCGCCTTGATTTTACCTGGAATATCCATTTTCAGAACAATGCCTTCAAATACCATTTAAGGTAATGCGGCAGCCATTTCAATACGGGAAAATGCGATTTCCCCGCTTCACGCTCCGTCCATGCCGCCGGTACTTCGCTCACCCCGAATCCTCCCCGGTGGGCTTTCACAGTTAATTCCAGCCCCATGGTGAATCCGGCGGTGCTTTCAATGGTCGTCGCCTCCAGAAAATCCCTGCGGAAAAGTTTGAAGGCATTGGTCGGGTCGTGCACCGGCAGCCGGCGCAGCCAGTACAGGCTCAGTCCGGCCGTACGGCTGAGCAGACCTTTGAAAAAAGGTCCGCCGCTTTGACTGCCGCCGCGCATATATCTGGAACCGCAGACTA
>JAZRUY010000053.1:0-1015 GCA_045598845.1 Victivallaceae bacterium | reverse complement strand
AACTGTATCCGCATTTACCGCCCCGTTTCTTCCGGCGCGGCGGAATTCTGAACCGCCAGCCGCTCTTTGCGTATCCGCCAGTTCCGCACGGCGTGCATCCATGCGGCGATGAGTACCGGCAGCAGGGCTATGACGATCCAGTCGCCGTACTTTACATACAGTGTCATGCCGGGGCATATCCGCGGGCGGACTTCTATCACTCCGGCCGCTTGGCCGCGGCGCAGCGCCGGATTTCCGGCTCCCGGCGTCGGCAGTACGGTTTGTATTTTCCCGTCCGGAGTTATGAGCAGACTGCCGCCGTTGTTGCCGCACCGCAGCATCGGCAATCCGGTTTCCACCGAACGGGCCAGCGCGTTGGCCAGATGCTGTTCCGGTTCGGCGCTGCGCGGATACCATGAATCGTTGGAGAGCGCGATCAGCATTTGCGCACCGCGGGCGGCCTGCGCCCTCGCGATATAGCTGAACACCCCTTCATAGCAGATCGCGATACCGGCGCTTACCTTTCCGTTTTTCAGCGGCAATTCCAGCGGCCGCAGGGAATTTCCGGGGGTCAGATCCCTTCCCATGTCGATGTAGTTGATCAGTTTTTCCGGGAGAAATTTCCGGAACGGTATATATTCGCCGAAAGGCACCCGGTGAAATTTGTCGTATCTGTCCCGCACCTCTCCGTCCGGGCCGGTCAGAATGGCGGAGTTGGTCACCAGTTCCCCGTTGAGAAACGGAGCGTCGATGCTGCCGAACAGCATCGGTTTGTTCAGACTTCGGTTCAGAAAACGCATTACTGCTCGGTAGTCGCTGCGGTCCCGTGTGTCTCCGCTGTAAGTCAGCGCCAGAGCGCATTCCGGCCACATCACGATATCGCAGTCCGGGTGTTTTTTCACTTCCTTAACGGTCATCATCGCATAAGTGTCCAGCGCTTCGAACGCTTCCCGGTAAGTCACCTGCCGCGCCTGGGTTATATTTCCCTGAATCAGCAGCGGCCGGAATACCAGCGTGCCGCCGGTGTCCGTCCGGT
>JAZRUY010000052.1:0-4718 GCA_045598845.1 Victivallaceae bacterium | reverse complement strand
CAAATCGATGGTGCAGACGGAATCGGTGAACGGCAGCGAGCGGATACTCTGCTGCGCCTCGCGCTGGCGCGGGAAATTGTTCCGGTCATCCACAGGCGGAAAATCTTTCCAGAAACCGTCCGGCAGCGGATTATCCGGCCGCTCCGCATAAAAAGCGGAAAGCTGCAGATTAACAAACGGCAATTCCGGGTCATGCAACTGCCGCCGCCAGTCCTCCACCAGCAACCGCTGCATCAGCGCGTAATCACAGGCGCAGGAAGCGTTCTGAGACCCCTGCGACCACAACACCCCGCGGATATTGTAATTGCGCCACGGAGCAATCATGGCGTTGAACAGAGTCGCCGGAAAATAGCGCGGCAATTCGGAAGCGCACAGCCACGGCAGCGGCGGACGCTCCCCCAGACCGTCGCGGTAGTCCAGCCGGAATTCCGGTTTAGATTTCCAGACGCCGGAATTCAGCATCACCTTTTCGCCAGATTCCGAAATCAGGAAACGTTCTTCCGGCGAGCCGGTAAGCCCTCCGTCCATAGTCTGATCGAAAACCCGCACCGCAATCACATTTTTTCCGGAACGGACCAGACGCCCCGGAACAGTGTAATTCCGCTTCACTTGCCACCAGTTAACGGTAAAAGGAGTTGTAGCGCCGACCGGAACTCCGTTGAACCACACCTCATCGTTATCGTCCACAATGCCAAGCGAAAGACGCATGTCCCGGCCTTCGGACTCCGGCGGTAAATCCACGGTGCAGCGATACCACATCACTCCATCGAAATCATCCGGCATCACCATGGCGGCATCATCCCAGCCGCAGTCATCGAAATCCGGATTCTTCCACTCCGCCGCAGCAGCGGTTTCCTCCGCATAAGTATCCTGTATCGTCCGCAACCAGGTCCCGAACACAGAAACCAGACGCTCTTCCGCCAACCGGCGGTATTTTTCCCTCGCGGCCGGATCACTCTCGAATTCCGTCATACGCTCGTAGCGCCCGGCGCTGATAAACGCGTCGCGGCTGAGCCAGCCTTCGATTTTAGTACCGCCCCAGGCGGCATTGATGATACCGACCGGAACTTTCAAATCGGATGCCAGTTTTTTAGCGAAATAATAACTTACGGCGCTGAACGGCGCGGCGCTTTCCGGCGAGCAGACTTGCCAGCCGTCCGTCCGCATCAGGTCAGTCCGTTCGCGGTCAGGCGAGAAGTATTTGTACTGCGAAACATTATACAGTCTGATGCCGGGGATACCGGCATTCGGCAACTCCTCCTCGGCATGCTTATCCCGCCAGCGAGGCGCATTGCCCAGCATCGGGAATTCGATGTTGCTCTGCCCGCTGGAAAGCCAGACTTCACCCGCCAGCACATCGTTGAAAACCACCGGCTTGATACAGGAAGCGGCGCATACCGTAATGCTGAACGGAGTAAATCCGGCGGAATGCGCGGGAAGTTCAGCCCGCCAGCCGCCGTCCTGGTCCGTCAGGGCATAAACAGAATCTCCGCCGCAGGTTACCCGCACAAACTTGCCTGGTTCCGCCTCGCCGGCAATAACCACCGGCTTGCCCTGCTGCACCACCATATGGTCGGAGTAAATATTATAAGTGCGGAAAAAAGAACTCATTTCCTCCGGACGCGGAGCAGCATGCGAATTCAGCGCGGACAGGACCGCCGCCGCCGGCAAACAGACTTTCAGGATACGCAAAAATTTCATCATTTGATTTATCTCAGCATAATTACCCAATTATTAAGCGATACCGAGCTGTCCGCGGATAAACCCGGCCAGCAAATCCGACTGGACATCGTATCCCTGCTTCAGATAATGGACACCGTCCGCCGCCCGGTATTCCGGATGATTCAGCATCGGAGTATATAAGTCCAGACACGGCATGCCGTATTCCCGGCAGAGTTCCTCGCCGATGCGGTTGCGTTCCACCACCACCGGATTAAGTTCGCCATGCAGGGTGCCGGTTTTATCAGGCTCGGTAACCGGAGTGCTGGTGCGCCAGCAAAGCCGGGCGCGGGAGGACTGAAGCAACTGCTCGATCATATATTTCATGCCGTCCTTGTACATATCACCGGGGGCATCCATCAAATGCAAACCGTTATTGAGGACAATCAGATCGGTGCGGTAATCGCCCAGTGCCACCGCCAGATCGCGGAACATTCCCGGATCACCGGCCAACTGACTGCAGGCGTAAAACCCCAGCATGGCATCCGGAGCCAGTTTATCCGCCGTCATTTCCCCGTGCCCGACCACGATGGAATCGCCGATCAGCAATACCCCGGGCACATTTTTCAAATCAGTATGGAACCAATAGTGCTGAGACCACACAATCCGCTCGCGACGCAACATCGGCATATCATATCCTCCTTGTTTTTAATGAATGAAAAACAGTACGATAAACATCAGAATATATTCAAAATCAGATAAAATAGCAAGTTGACGCGGAACTGAAATCAGCATGCCGCACAACAAAGCGCCGCTTGAAGCAACGGCTGCGGAACAGGTATTTCAAGACATTTTTCAGACAATGAGCAAAAAACGGGGCGGCTTTCACACCGCCCCGCAACCAGGACATATTATTCCGCAAAAAACAACCGGCAACTGTGCGGCGGTATTTCCACCGAAAGATTCCCGTTTGCATCAGAAACGGCGGAATCTCCGCTCCAATATTCGCGCCAGCGCGCCCCGGGCTTTCCGGTACAGGCGCTCCGGATATCCGCGGTTTCTCCGAAATTGAACAGCCCGTAAACCCGACGGCCGGTATCCTGCTCCGCCGCGCTCCACACCGAAGGTACCGCACGGTCGAAAATATCCTCCGGCCGGACATCGCGGAACGCATCGGTACGGCGCAGCAGCAGTTTGGAAAGTTCCGCCCGGTCGGCATCCAGGGTACTGAATTTATCCGTCAGTATATCCATACCCCCGGCAAGCCACAGCGCAGTGGTCCACAATATCACTTCGTTTTCAGTCAGCTTATTGTTGTCGCGGCGCGCGATATGAACATCCGGGTCATTGATGAACAGATGACGGTGCATATAGCGGTGCAGAATCTGATTGCGGCAGACGAACGGAATACTCGGAGCCTCATCGTAACGCGACGCATCATCCGTGGCCCAGTACGGCGTAATGTCAGTACTGATACGCTGGGCATCGACAATTCCGACCGAAGGACCGTGCAAAGTAGTGCAGCCGAGAATAAAGTTTTCATTACCGAAACTTTCCCGGATGACTTCAAGACCGCGGCGCAGCGCCTGCACCCGGGTGGCCTTGGGATTATAATAAACCCCGTCGGGCTGGGATGCGGCATAGCACATGAAATCAAGTTTCACATATTTGACACCCCAGCCGCGCAGAGTACCGAATACCTTCCGCAAATATTCCTGCGCCAGCGGATGAGTGGCATCGAGAATACCCACCCTCGCTCCGCGCCACGGCATCACCCAGATGACTTCGCCCTTGCGGTTATGAACGAGGCACTCTGGATGGCAGTTGGCCAGTTCGGTGCGCTCGGTAACCATGAACGGCGCCAGCCACAGGCCGGGCTTGAATCCGTAACCGCTGATAGTTTCCACTGTCTTGCGCACCCCGGACGGGAATTCGATTTTGGTGGACAGGTAATCCCCGAGATCGGCTTCATAGCCGTCATCAATCTGAAAATATTCCAGCGGAAAATCATTGCGGTGCTCCGAAAGGAATTTCAGATTTTCCACTATATCCGCTTCGGTGACCTTTTCAAAATAGTAATACCAGCTGCACCAGCCCCGCGGCACATCGAAACGGCGGCGGGCATTCATCGCCCTGCCCCAGAGAGCGCCGAAACGGTCGAAGAGCGCATTGACATCGGCCC
This sequence comes from Victivallaceae bacterium, assembly GCA_045598845.1. GTDB lineage: Bacteria > Verrucomicrobiota > Lentisphaeria > Victivallales > Victivallaceae > JAZRUY01. The sequence goes on along the minus strand of JAZRUY010000052.1, from coordinate 877 downwards.
CGCGCAAAAAGACCAGTTTTTCACCGCGGACCTCATCACCGGCCTCGAAAAGGATGCCGTCAAATCCGCAAACCGCGTCAAACCGCGCTATTTTGTCATCTGACAAAGCGACTTCAAACCGGGAAACCGCATCCGCCGAAGTGATGAAACCGCCGAACAGCACATCATCCGGACGGGAATCATCGCGCAGAGCCACGGCATATTCAGAATTGAATTCATTCCGCACCTCCCGGTTGTACAAAGACGCTTTGGAATAGGCGAAATTCATATAATCGGGATTCCCCTGATAATCGCGGTCGCCGTAAGCGGCGACACCGCACGGGCTGACCATGCCCCATCCCTCGCGGATTATCCTGGTGTTTTTTCCGCAGGCGGCATCAAACCAGCCGCCGGAAAAAGACATCCTAAGCTCATCCAAACGCACCGCCCCGCCGCCGCGGTTGGCAAAACGGAAACGGATATAACCTGCACCGTCAAAAGTTCCGCTGTCCAAAGAAAATTCAAATCCGTCCACCGTTCCGCCGGCACTGCCGAAATCAATTTTTTTGCCGTCAATCACGGCGGACAGCGTAAAACCGCATTCCATCGGAAAATTCATTTTTCCCTCCATAATATTCTGCAGAATAAAAAAGCCGGTTCGATTTGAACCGGCCTTGAAACCATTTCAGTTTTCGCCGAAATACTTGCGGTCCATCAGAATCTGCTCGACCAAACGGATCTGAGTCTTCATCAGACCGGGCGAGTAAATGGAACGCTTTTCCGCAATACCGCCGCGTACCATCGCCTTTTCCAGAGCGTCATTGGCGGCATAGAGGTCGTCAATGGTTTCGCGTACATTGAAACGGCCGGGAGTAGTCGGCAGCGGAGGCCATCTCGA
>JAZRUY010000051.1:0-5849 GCA_045598845.1 Victivallaceae bacterium | reverse complement strand
CGGTATTCCTCCGGCGTCATCAAATCCTCGAGTTCGGTTTCATCAAAGTTGGAGATTTTGATCAGCCATCCGGAATTTTCCGGCTCGTCATTGAGAGTATCCGTATTATCGTTCAGATCATCGTTTATTTCAATCACGGTTCCGGATACCGGAATACGCAGCTCCCGCGTTTCGCCGTCATTCCCGGTGTAGGTGCCGATCACGTCACCCACGTTGAAGTCGCTTTCCTCTTCCGGGAAATTAACTTCGTCAATACCGTCGATCGTGTCAACGATATACTCGGTCAGGCCGAAATACGCCTCTTCGCCGTTGATTTCAATCCATTCATGATCTTCCGTGTAATATTTCATTTTCTCTGTTGAACCATGGTTGCGTTGAAATATTCCTGTAATCTGTTGTAAAAAAACACCGTGACGAAGGATTTTCAAGCGCCGGCATCCGGAATTTACATTTATTTGGTAAAAAACCGCGGAAAAATCCGCGGTTTTATTCCGGAATTCAATGCTTCAGCTCCGGAAGCGAAGCGGCGATCATCGCCTGGCCGAGCCTTTTGAATTTCTCGTCCGGAACCCGCAAACCGATCTGCAATTCAGGAAATTCCGAATGAAGGACTTCTTCGGCCACCCGCAGTGCAAGTTCTCCGCCGGCTCCGGAAGACACTCTTCCGAGCAGCAGCAGATTGCGCAGCGGATAGAAATCCGCATAATGCGCCACGGAGTAGCCGAGATATATGCCGAGCGCACGGTAAATCCGCTCCGCCCTTGCATCGCCGGCGGCCATGGCCGCCTGAACCGCCTTGAGCTGCTCAGGCAGCGGCATATCGGCGGCGAAACTGAATCCGGCCGGTTTCGCCAGAATTCGCAGCGCCTGCTGCGACAGGAAACAGGCTCCGGCGCCGCACTCCCCCGACCATTCGTCTTTCACCGGATTGTCTTCGCGGTAATCCACCGGAGAAAACGCCAGTTCGTTCAGATGATCGGTCAAAGTTCCGTCCGGAGTAACAAAACCGCCGGCTTCGCTGGTACCCATGGATACCCCCAGCAGTGCATTACCCATACCGCTCATCGCCCCGGCCAGAGCGGTAACTTCTCCGTCATTGAGAACCACAAACGGCACTCCGGGGAAATTATCCGCGATACGGCGGAACAACGGATGCACCTGTTCCTGGAATTTTTCCTCAGGAATGCCGCGGAACAGCGATGCGATTTTCGGCACGCCGTCAACGTAAACTCCGGCGGCGCTTCCGCCGATGGCATCGATATGCGGTAATTTAGCGGCCGCGCGGCGCAAAGAATCCAGAATTCCCTCGTAGTGGTAATTGATATCCTTCTCAAAATAAGGATTCCAGACCACTTCTTCGCAATGGACGCATTCGCCGTCAATCACAGCGGCGCATTTGCGGTCGCTGCCGCCGAGATCGAACCCGATACGGCATCCGTCGGTATGGCCGCCAAGTTTGACCGCCGTTTCCTTTGCGGCCGGCGCGTCTTCAAAAGCGCATTTTTCGATTTTCAGATCGTGGCCGTAAACCTGCCGTCCGATAACCCTGCAGTCGAAAGCGTGACGGCCGGACGGAGAATAATCTTCCGCCAGCATATCCGCCAGTTCTCCGGCGCCGGCCACGGTGATTTTCCATCCGCCCCGGGCCCAAAGCAGAAACTTGACAATCCGCTCGACGTAACGGTAATTCAACATCCGGTTGCCGGCCGAATCTCCCAGTATTTCGGTGTCGTAGCGGGAAACCGTGCCGTTGGCCCGTTCAAAAGTAAGCGCGATACGGCGCTTTCCCGCACCGGATGCCGCTAAACGGCGGTACTCGCGGTTCCACAGGGCGGCTGGCACGAAAGCGGGATCAAGGTCCGTAACAAATTTCGGTTTAATATTCAACTGCATGATTTATCCCCGGCTTGTCATGTTCAAGTATCAGCGGAGATTCCGCCAGCGCGGATCTTCGGCGAAAGCGGCGCGGTAGTATTCGCGCAGTTTCAACTGCGATGCGGCCGCCTCGTCGAGCACGGTCACCGCATCGGCGTGCATCTGCAGCGCGCTGGCCGGCACCATGGCGCTGACCGGTCCTTCCAGGGCGGCGGCGGTAACCGCGGCCTTGCGGGCTCCGGTAACCAGCATCACCACTTTACGGGCGTCCATAACCGTACCGATACCCATGGTGAAAGCGCAGTGCGGCATGCTCTCGGGCGGATCGAAATATCCGCCGTTCTGCCGCAGGGTTTCCGGTGAAAGCACCACCAGACGGGTGCGGCTGCGGAAACTGCTCATCGGTTCATTGAAACCGATATGGCCGTCGTTCCCGAGACCGAGCAGCTGCAAATCCACACCGCCGGCGGCCCTGATGTCGCGCTCATACGCGGCGCATTCCGCTTCGGGATCGGCGGCGGTGCCGTCTGGCAGCCGGGTCGCCTCCTTGCGGATATTGACATGATCGAACAGATGATGATTCATATAGTAGCGGTAAGAATTCCTGTCGTTGCCGTCCAGACCGGCGTATTCATCCAGGTTGAAACTGGAAATCCGGGAGAAATCGACTTCCCCCCTGGCGCACATTTCCGCCAGACGGGCATAAACCGCCTCCTGGGTGGCGCCGGTGGCCAGCCCCAGAACCGCGTCCGGTTTCGCTTTGACCTGCGCGGCGATCAGCCGCGCGGTAAACAGTTCCGCATCCGATGCGCCGGGAAGAATCACAACATCCATAACACTGCCTCCGTAGTTATGTTTCAATTTCAGGTAAACCGGTAAACGGAATCAATCCGCCGCCGGAAATTCCGACAGCGGAAATATAATCTCTCAACACAGGGCAGGCAAACACCGGTTTGTATTTTTATGTATTTTTTATGGATAAACAAGCAATTTTCAATGGAAGTTACATATCATTTGCCGGATTGTTCATACCATTCCGAGTAGGGCGACACACTCAGCGCCCCGTTGGAGTAGCGCCGGTCGCCGGTAACTTCCTCCCCCAGCCACGGCGGCTCCGCAAAATCCTCATTATCATCGCCGGAAGCGAATTCCAGTTCGGCGGTGAACAAACCGGCATTGGCGCCCAGATATTCATCCACCTCCCAGACTGATTTGCCGAAAGGGACCTTGTACCTGATTTTCTCCACCACCCGGCTCCCGCAGAATTCCCGCAGCATCTCCCCTGCGTCTTCCACCGGCACCTCGTATTCGAATTCGCTGCGCGATATGCCGTGCGCCGCGCCCTTCAGCGTCAGATAAGCCTTTCCGCCGCCGGAGATCCGGATCCGCACCGACGGTGCGCCGCCGGTCGGCAGATACCCCTGAATCAGCCGGACTCCCGGACCGGCGGCGGTGCGCCAGTCCGCGTTTTTCAATAAGAATTTCCGTTCGGTTTCAATTCCCATAACCCGCTCCGAAACGATAAATCACCGTCTGTTCGAAAGGACGGTCGGGTGAGAAAACCACCGACGGGAAAGCGGGGAAATGCACGCTGTCGGGAAAATATTCCGCCTCGCAGCAGAATGCGGAAAAAGGTCCGTAAGGCCGACCGGAACGTCCGGAACGCCTGCCGTTAAGGAAATTGCACATGCAGAACTGTACTCCGGGAAAATCGGTGTACATCTCCATCGAAATACCGGTCAGCCGGGAAAACGCCCGCAAACTTGGCCGGTCAACCGACGGATTGTCCAGCACAAAACAGTCATCGAATCCGCGCGGCAGCTCTTCCATGATTTCAGTGAAACTCCGGCCTCCGCGCAGATCGTAAACCGTGCCGCCCACATCCGGCAGCGCTCCGGTCGGCGCAAGCCGGCTGTCCACCTCCACCCGGCGCGAAGCGGCGATACTGAAACTGTGCCCGTCCATGGCGGCGCCTTCGCCGTTGAGGTTAAAATAAGCGTGGCCGGTCAGGCTTACGGGAGTCGGGCGGTCCGGCGATGCGATATAATCTATCCTCAATTCCCGGCGGTCGGTTACGGTGTAGCGGACCTCGATGCACACGGCTCCCGGGAATCCGCTTTCACCGTCCGGGCTGTCCAGTCCCAGCCGGATAAAACTGCGGCCGGATTCTATCACCCGCCAGAGCCGGTGCGCATATCCCGGATTACCGCCGTGCAGGGTGTTGCCGCGTCCGGGTTCGTTCAAATCCAGATGATAAATCCGCCCGTCCAGCTCGAAACTGCCGGAGGAAATGCGGTTGGCCACCCTGCCCACCACCGCGCCGAAGTTATCCGGATTTTCCCGGTAATCATCCGGCGCCGGCAAGCCGGCCGCCACATTCACCATGCGTCCGTCCGCGCCGGGGGTAGACAGCGCCGCCACCGCGGCGCCGAACGGCACGATTTCGGCGGCGAAATCCCCGGCGGAATTCTCCAGCCGGTAAAAACGCAATTCTTCCGCCATGCTCAGTTTCCTCCTTCGCCGGTGATTTCCGCGTAAGTGCGGAAATGCAGTTTGGCGCATTTGGCAAAAATTTCCTTTCCTTTTGCCGCCAGCAAAGTTTCAGCCGCCACACGCACCGGGGCACCGGCGCCGCGCGGCAATTCCATACCGGCTGGCCCGGTCAATTCCTCCATGCCGGTCAGAAAAGCCTCGCGCGCAATGATGCTGGCGGCGGCTACGGCCACATCGCTTTCGCCTCTTACCCGCTGCTCCGTTTTTATCTTGCGTCCGCGTTCCATCAAAGCGCGTCTGATCAGAATTTCATTGCCGAACTTGTCGGACACCACCCGGGGGCAATCCGGTCCCTGCCCGAGCAAATTCTCTATAACTCTGGCATGGCCCCACGCCAGCAGCCGGTTGAGATTGCCGATACGGGAATAAAGGGAATTATAAGTTTCAGGGCGCAGCGTCAGCACCGCGACACCGCGTCCGGCGATTTTCCTGATTTCCGCCGCTATCGCGCGGATCCGGGCATCGCTTTTTATCAGTTTGGAATCACAGCAGCCGGCGGTGCGCAGGAGAGGCGCGGTGCGCGTATCCGCATATACCGCCGCGACGCAGAGCGGGCCGAAGAAATCCCCTTTGCCGCTCTCGTCCACGCCGCCGTGCGGCGATGTTTCATCCGCGGGCGGCGCCCCGGCGGCCGCTGATTTCACACCGCCGTCATCCGGGTAATCGAAAGTAAAAGTGTGCAGAATATCCGGTTCAAGGGTGAACCGCGCGAAATCCTCCGCCCCGCTCCCCTGCACGGTGAGCTTGCCGGAGTTGTAATAAGCGATATTGACACGGTCGCCGGCGGCCCGCCAGTGCGCGTAAGGCAGATCGGAGAACTGCCAGCCCCGCGCTTCCAGCAGACGGCGGAGCGTTTCACCCTGCTCCGGGGTAACGGTAAACGTAAAACTGCTTTTTGAAGCGCCCATAAACTACAGACCGACCTCGCTGCGGCCGGAAAAAGCCGCATTGATAGTGGCGGCATCGGCAAAGGAAAAGCGGGTGCCGGCCGGCAGCCCCAGGGCGGGGCGGGTGATCTTCACCCCGCTTCCGGCCAGCAGTCCGGCCAGATAGGCGGCGGTGGCGCGGCCCTCCATATCGCTGCTCAGCGCCAGAATAATCTCTTTCACGGTTCCGGATCCGGCGCGCCGCAGCAAAGCGGGAATATTCAGACCGGAGCCGTCCTCGCCGTCCATCGGGGATATCCGGCCGCCCAGCACATGATATACGCCGCGGTAATAACCGCTCTCCTCGATGGCGAGCAGCTGCGCCTGCGTCTCAACCACGCATACCGCTCCGGAATCCCGGCCGGCATCGGAGCAGACCGGACATTTTTCCCCGGCCGGCGCCCAGGCTCCGCATTCCGCGCAGCGGCTGACGGTTTCCGGCAAAGCGGCCAGCAATTCCCCGGCGGCGCGGATGTCGCCGGGCTCCCAGTCCAG
>JAZRUY010000050.1:0-15278 GCA_045598845.1 Victivallaceae bacterium | reverse complement strand
CGCCTGCGCCGCCGCCGCGGTCCGGCATTTGCGGGAGCAGAATAAAGCCGCCGCGCCCGAAGGCTGCGGCGGACTCTCCTGTTTCGTTACCGATATGCCCGGCGAATTCAGCCGGCTGGCCGCCCGGTTCTTCGGCAGCGCCCCCGACCGGGTGGAGCGGGTGGATCTCTGACCCGTTATCTGCGCCGGTTGCCGAGCAGCCGCAGCAGCATCAGGAAAAGATTCACGAAATCCAGATAGAGCGTAAGCGCGCCGATCACCGCGTACTTGCCGGAGACCTGCCCGTCCAGCATGCCGCCGTCCGCCGCCTCCGCCAGATGTTTGATCTTCTGGGTGTCCCAGGCGGTCAGAATCACGAAAACCCCGACGCAGACCCAGCTGATCACCAGATCCACCGCGTCGTTCCGAAGGAACATATTCACCACCATGGCGATTACCGCTCCGATCAGCAGCATGGCGGCGAAACCGCCGACGGTGGCCAGATTGCGCCTGGTAACATAGCCGTACGCGCTCATCGCCGCGAAAGTGAGCGAGGTGATGAAAAACGCCTGGGCGATGCCGGAAATACTGTAGGCGAAGAATATCCAGCCCATGGTCAGACCGTTCAGCGCCGAATACCCGATGAAGCACGCTCCGGCCGCCGGAGCGGATATCCTGTTGATGCCGGCCGAAAGCACCATCACCAGCACGACCTCCGCCACGATCAGAATCGGAAAGCCGGCCCGGTTCTGATACACTACACGGTACAGCGGCCCGAAATTCGCCACCGCATAGGCGAACATGGCGGTGAGCGCCATGCCGATAGTCATCCAGCCGTACACACGGTTGATGAAACCGCCAGCCGCCGCGGCCGCGCGGCTCTCCGCCGGCACCCGGTCATAAGAATTACCGTCGTACATAACCGATACCTCCTTTTTTTTAAGGGGTTAATGCTTACGATCATCCGCCGTTCTTTACCGGACGGCGCACCTGGCTAATATAGGGGGATGACCGGCATAAATCAATAGCGGGCGGAAAGAGACGGACGGATTTTTCCGGGGGAACTTTTCCGCACAGCGCACTCCGGCGGCAAGTTCAGAATGCCTGCCCGCGGCGGCGGATTCCGCCGATGAAGTCTTTCAGGGCGCTGACGATAAACGCGAGGGAAAGCAGATGCACGGCGGGTGCGGCAAGCCAGTTCCGCTGATAATGATTATGGAAAATCTGAAACGGCATGAAAAGCGATACCAGCAAAACCAGAATGATCACCGCGGTAAGATTCAGTTTTCTTTCATCGTTGCAGAGTAGTATGATGACCGGGAGCAGATAGAGCAGATTGTAATAGCCGCTGTCCCGGGGAACAAACAGCACCGGCAGAAGCATGAAAAAGATTTTCCGGCAATGCTCCTTTTCGAAAAAGGCGAGAATCACGCCGAGAAGCGCGGCGGCGATGCATAGAAAATAGAGAACTGAGGTTATCGAGGCGACGGATACCGCGGCGCCGGAAAATCCGCACAGCATCTCCGGCAGCCGGCTCCCGACTCCCACATGATGCCCGGCGCTCAGATAGAAGTTTCCGTTGGCGAGAATATTTTCCCAGAGCCGGGGTATGTTTTTCAATCCGCCCGGCAGAAAAAAGAAAGGCAGGAAAAACGCGGCAATGCCGTAGAGAATCAGTCTCGCCGCCTCTTTCCACCGTTTTTCAATGACCGGCAGAAGCCCCATGCAGGCCGGGGAAAGTTTCAGCCCCGCCGCCAGTGCCAGCGCGATGAGCGCGGTTTCCCGGATACGGCGGTCAGGATGCCGGTAGTTGAAAATGAAAAACGCCGTCAGCGACGAACTAAGAAGAACCAGAGTTCCCCGTTCCGCGGCATAGAGCATCACCCCGGAAAAGAGAACGGTGAAGGTGAATACGGATTTTTTCCAAGCCGGTCCCCGGAACTGCGTGTAGCAGATCAGCAGAAGCATGCAGCTCCAGCAGACCACGCTCCAGAGCGCGGTGACCAGAAACATGGGGGCGCGCGCATTGTTCATGGCGGTCATGCTTTTGGGGACGGACAACATCAGATAGGCCAGCGGCGGAAAGAGCCGGTCGAGCCGTTCCCCCTCCAGAGACAGGCCGGGAATCATGGGGTGATTCAGCACCGCACTGCCTTCGGCGGTGTAGATATTCCGGGAAAAAGTGTATTTGACATGATTGATATGGTCGCCGAGGAAATCGGCTCCGCCGCGAAAAACCAGATTATTCTGTGAACAGGGGCTTATCATGGACCGGATGATAAAAAGCATGATCATGATAACGGAAAGGCAGAGAAAAGCATCGCCGAATGAACAGGCCTTGATTTTTTCCCGGATGAAACGGAAAATCATTTTTTATATTCTCCAGGGCATTGCTTAAACCGGGGAACGGGATATACCTGACGGATTACTATAATCACACGCCTGGAAGATTTCAATTTTCAGCAATACAGAAAACCCGGTCAGCCGTGCCGCTGATCCTGACGGGAATCACGGATGACGGAACCGCGCATCCGGGTTGAAATAAGCGGAGTTTAAGGTTAAATTCAACATATTACTTACTATAGAACGAATCCGGCAATCCGCCGCAGGAGGGGAATCATGAGCAGCAGGGTTATCGCGATAGACGGACCGGCGGCGTCCGGCAAGAGCACCGTGGCATCGCAACTGAGCCGGAGATTCGGCATCGCCTATGTGAGCACCGGCAGCCTGTACCGCGCGGTGGGGCTGGCGGCGCTGGAAAAAGGGCTGGCGGCGGAAGAGGTGACGGCGGATTTCCTGAACACTTTGAAAATCGCCTATCTGCCGGACGGCAAGGGGGAATTCGCGCTGAATCTGAACGGGCGCGCCCTGGGGGCGGAGCTGCGCGCGCCGGAAGTGGCGGCGATGGCAAGCGCAGTGGCGACCCGGCCGGAGGTGAGGGAATATCTGCTGGACGCACAACGGAATTTCGCCCGCGGCGGCAACCTGATCGTGATGGAGGGGCGGGATATCGGCACGGTGATTTTCCCGGACGCCGAATTCAAATTCTTCGTGACCGCTTCCCCGGAGGAGCGCGCCATGCGGAGGCTGCGCCAGGACGGCGGCGAAATCAGCGGGGAACGGCTGCGGCGCACCGCTGAAGCCGTCGCCGCCCGCGACAAGCAGGACGCGGAGCGTAAAATCGCGCCGCTCAAACCGGCGGACGATGCGGAGATCATCGATACCACCGGCATGACGATAGACGCGGTGGTGAATAAGATCGCGGCGGCGGTCAAAGCGGCAGGATACGGGGAGCGGGGCTGAACTATGGTGTACGACTGTAATTACCGGGTGTACTACTACGACACCGACCGCATGGGAGTGATGTATCATGCCGGGTATCTGAAAATTTTTGAATACGCCCGCACTGAGATGCTGCGTTCGGAGGGAATCTCCTGCGGTGAACTGGAGCGGCGCGGGTTCATTATGCCGGTGACGGAGTCTTATTGCCGGTATCTGAAACCGGCGGCGTACGATGATTTGCTGCTGGTAAGGACCAGGGTGGAGGAACTGCGCCGCGCCAGCGTGAAAATCGCGACCGAGGTGCGCCGCGGCGGCGAACTGCTCTGCTCCGGGTATGTGCGGCTGGCCTGCGTGGACAGCGCTTTCCGTCCGGTGCGGATGCCGGAGGATCTGAAGAACTGCTGTGAAAAATTTTTGACTTCAACGGAGAACTGAAATGGGCGAATGGGTGGCAAGAGAAGCGCTTTACCCGCTGAAATTCGCGCCGCGGTACCACGGGCGGATCTGGGGCGGATCCAAGATAAGCAGTGTCCTGCGCCGGCAGGTGCCGGACACCGGGATGCCGATCGGCGAATCCTGGGAACTGGTGGACCGGGAGGAGGAGAACAGCGCGGTGATCAACGGCGCGCTGAACGGTTTTACCCTGCATGAACTGCTGGAGCATTACGGCGCCGATCTTACCGGCGGCCGGACGGCTTTCAAGCGGTTTCCGCTGCTGGTGAAACTGATCGACGCCGGCGACCGGCTGAGTCTGCAGGTGCATCCGGACAGCGCCGCCTGCGCCGGGCTGGGCGGCGGCGCAGAGCCGAAAACCGAGATGTGGTATATTCTGGACGCCGATGCCGACGCGGTGATCATGGCGGGGCTGAACCGCGGCGCCACCCGGCTGGCGCTGACCGAAAAACTGACTTCGCCGGAGGTGGAAAAACTGCTGCAGGTGTATCACTCGCTGCCGGGCGACGCCTACTTTATCACATCGGGCACGCTGCACGCCATCGGCGGCGGCAACCTGCTGCTGGAGATTCAGCAGAACAGCGACACCACCTACCGGGTGAGCGACTGGGGGAGGAAGGACGCGCAGGGAAAATCCCGGGAACTGCATGTGGAAAAAGGGCTGAAATCGATCAATTTCACCGACCGCTCGTCTCCGAAAATCTCGGGCGACTGCACCCGGACGAACCGGAACCGGCGTTTCCGGGTGGTGGAGAACTGCCCGTATTTCCGCGCCGACGATCTGCGGCTGGCGGATCGCTGGAACGATGATACCGCAGGAAGGAGTTTTCATCTGCTCAGCGCCGCCGGAGGAAGAATCCGGGTGGGCGACGCGGCCGGAAAAAGAGCGGCGGAGGCGGAAACCGGGGAAACCCTGCTGGTGCCGGCATGCTTCGGAAAATATGTGATCGACCCGCTCGGAGAAGACGGCGCGGCGGTGGTGCGCACAGTATTGTAACAGCGGATCAAAGTAAGGATATTCAGGTACGGAAAGATGAGTTACGGTTTTATCACGGATTTGGAAAAATATCTGGCCGGCAGATATCCGGCTTTCGGAAACACCGGAATAGTGCCGGAGAAGTGCCCGGCCGGAATGAACGGCGATGTGACGGTGAACTGCTTCCGCTTCGCCAAAGTCTGCGGCAATCCGGCGCGGACCGCCGCGGAAGTGACGGAATTTCTGAACCGCCACCCGGAAGTGGAGAAGGCGGAGGCGGTAAAGGCTTTTGTGAATGTAACGGTGAAGGCCGGGGCGCTCTGCCGCGACACGGTGGCCGATATCGGCGCGCTGCTGGAAGCCGGAAAATTGCCGGAGAACGAACGCCGGCATATCCTGATAGAGTATTCGGCGCCCAACACCAACAAGCCGCAGCACCTCGGCCATGTGCGCAACAACACCCTTGGCATGAGTCTGGCGAAACTGCTGAAACGGGCGGGGCATCGGGTCACGGAAATAAACCTGGTCAACGACCGGGGAATCCATATCTGCAAATCCATGATCGCCTATCAGCGCTGGGGCAACGGATGCACACCGGAATCGGAAGGCCTCAAAGGCGACCATCTGGCGGGACGGCTGTATGTGGAGTACAACAAGCATCTGACCGAAGAGATCAAGGCGCTGAAAGCGGCGCGGCCGGAACTGGCGGAGCGCGATTCCGAAGACCTTTTCCTGGAAACCGGACTCGGGAGAGCCACCCAGAAAATGCTGCAGGACTGGGAGTCCGGTGATCCGGAGGTGCGGGAACTTTGGAAGAAAATGAACGGCTGGGTGTTCGCCGGATTCGCGGAAACCTACCGCCGGATGGGAATCGAATTCGACCATACCTATCTGGAGAGCGAAACCTATCTGCTCGGCAAGGATATCATCGAAAAAGGGCTGGCGGACGGGGTGTTCACCCGGCGCGAAGACGGCGCGGTAATCTGCGATCTGGGCAAACTGGGATGCAAAGTGGTGCTGCGCAGCGACGGCACCAGCGTGTATATAACCCAGGATCTCGGCACCACCATGCTGAAATACAACGATTACCGGCCGGATTCGATGATCTGGGTGGTGGGCGACGAGCAGATACTGCATTTCAAGATGCTGTTTGAAATTCTTGCGCGGCTGGGATGCGCATGGGCGAAAGACCTGTTCCATCTCGCCTACGGCATGGTCAATCTGCCAACCGGCAAGATGAAGAGCCGGGAAGGCACGGTGGTGGATGCCGACGACCTGTTCGACGAGATGTCGGATCTGGCCTTCGCGGCCTGCCGGGAACGCGAGCCGGACGGCGACGAGGCGGTGCTGCGCCGCCGCGCCGAGATCATCGGTATCGGCGCTCTGAAATTCATGCTGCTGAAATTCAATCCCAAGACCACGATGATGTTCGATCCCGCCGCCAGCGTGAAATTCGAAGGCGACACCGGTCCGTATGTGCAGTACGCGGCCGCCAGAATACGCTCCATCGCGCGCAAAGCGGCGGAGCGCGGCATCGCCGCGGGCGGGGACGTGAACTGGGATTTGCTGGGCGCACCGGGCGAAAAGGCGCTGGCGGTGACTCTGAACGATTACCCCGCGGTATTGCGCGGCGCCGCTGAAAAACGCGACTGCTCGATGCTGGCGGACTATCTGCTCACTCTGGCCAAGGCCTTCAATGCGTTTTACCGCGAGTCGCCGGTGCTGGGCGCCGGGGACGCCGGACTCTGCGCCGCCCGGCTGGCGCTGGCGCAGGCGGCCGGACGGGTGCTGACCGACGGGCTGGACACGCTGACCGTCGGTGTGCCGGATATGATGTGACACGGCAGGACACAGCCGCGAAATCATGATGAAGAACAACAGCGAGTCCGGCAGAAAAGACCTGACCAGGGGCGGAATGTTCAGCACCCTGATGGTGTTTTCGGTGCCGTTTCTGCTCGCCAATCTGCTGCAGGCGCTGTACAGCGCGGTGGACCTGTGGGTAGTGGGGCGTTTCGGCGGCGGCAGCATCGGGGTGGCGGCGACCGCCAACGGCGGCGAGGTGATGCATCTGGTGATGTCGTTTCTGATGGGCATCACCACCGGCGCCACGGTGCTGATAGGGCAGTTCTTCGGAGCCGGCGACAAGCGCAACACGGCGCGCAGCATCGGCATGACCCTGAGTTTTTCCGCATTGACCGGCGTGCTGCTTACCGCGGTGATGGTGCTGCTTTCCCCGCTGCTGGCGAAGGCGCTGAACACTCCGCCGGAAGCCTTCAAGGATACGGTGGATTATATGCGGATCTGCTCGTGGGGAGTGTTCTTCATCGTGGGCTACAACGCGCTGGCTGCGGTATTCCGCGGGTTCGGAAATTCCTCGGCGCCGCTGCTTTTCGTCGGTATCGCCTGCGGATGCAATGTGGCCGGTGATCTGCTGCTGGTGGCGGCTGCCGGAATGGGGGTGCGCGGAGCCGCGCTCGCCACTATAGCGTCGCAGGGGCTGAGCATGCTGTTCGCCCTCTGGTATCTGGCGCGCGGTCCGTTCGGATTCAAATTCTCTCCGCCGAATTTCCGCATTGTCTGGAGTTTAGTCTGGAAGTATCTGAAAATCGGAGTGCCGATCGGGGTGCAGAGCATCCTGATAAGTCTGTCTTTTATCTTCATCATCTCGATAGTTAACCGGATGGGGGGCGAGAGTTCGGTGCCGGCCGCCGCCTACGGAATCGTGAACCGGATCAACGGTTTCGCGATGCTGCCGGCCATCTCCTTCGCCATGGCGATGTCGGCCATCACCGCCCAGAATATCGGTGCCGGCAAGCCGGAAAGGGCGATAAACACCCTGAAACTGGCGCTGGCCTTCACCTGGAGCATCGGCGCGGTGTTTCTGCTGCTGATGCAGTTGTTTCCGGCCCGCTTCATCGGCTGTTTCATCGACGGCCGGGCGGAAAAGGCGGCCGAGGTGATCGCCGCGGGAGTGCTGTACGCCCGCAGTTTCAGCATAGAATACATTCTGGTGCCGGTGGGTTTCTGCACCAACGGATTTTTCAACGGCTGCAACCGGTCGCTGTTCTCGATGATCAACAATCTGACCTGCACTTTTCTGCTCCGGGTTCCGGCATCGTGGTTTTTCAGCACCATGGCCGGCGCGACGCTTTTCCATGTGGGATTCGCGGCGCCGCTCGCCTCGCTGACTTCCGGCATCGTGGCGGCGGTTTACCTTTTCAGCGGCCGTTGGAACGACCTCCGCCGACGCTGAACGGGAGCGCCGGGGTTGCAATGCCGGCCGGAGCGGAATATATTGCGGACGGGATACGATACGGCGGAAACCGTAACGGCATATTATCAATAACGGGGGCGGCGGCATGAGAACGGCGGATTATATTTTCCGGACCCTGGCGGATTACGGGGTGAAGAATGTCTTTCTGGTGACGGGCGGCGGAGCGATGTTTCTGGATGACGCCGCAGGGCTGGAGCCGCGGATAAAATACGTGTGCAATCTGCACGAGCAGGCCTGCGCCGTCGCCGCCGAGGGCTATGCCAGAATTTCCGGACAGCCGGGGGTGATCTGCGTTACCACCGGACCGGGCGGCACCAATGCGCTCACCGGCGTGGCCGGGGCATGGCTGGATTCGGTGCCGATGCTGGTGATTTCCGGCCAGGTGAAGGTGTCCACCACCGTCGCCAGCTGTCCGGACAGCGGGCTGCGGCAACTGGGGGATCAGGAACTCAATATCGTCGATGTGGCGCGCCCGATAACCAAATACGCCGCCATGGTGACCGATCCCCGGAATATCCGGGCGGAACTGGAAAAAGCCTGGTATATCTGCTCGCACGGCCGCCCCGGACCGGTGTGGCTGGATATTCCGCTGAATGTGCAGAGCGCGGAAATCGATCCGGAAACCCTGCCGGGATACGCGGCGCCGGAGCCGGCCGGAATCGATGCGGCGGCGGTGAAGCGTATCGCGGAAAAACTGCGGACGGCGGAGCGCCCGGTGGTCATCGCCGGACGGGGGGTGCGGTGCGCGGGGGCGGAACGGCTGCTCATAGAGACTGCGGAACGGCTGCGGCTGCCGGTGCTGACCGCAATATCGGGAATCGACCTGATACCCTCGGATCACCCGCTGTTTTTCGGCCGGCCGGGAATACTGGGCGCCAGGGCGGCGAATTTCGTGATGCAGAACAGCGATTTCATGCTGGTTATCGGTACCCGGATGGGGCTGCGCCAGACCGGATACGCCTACGATACCGTGGGCAGGGCGGCTTATAAGGCGATGGCGGATATCGATCCGGCGGAACTTCGCAAGCCGACGTTCCGCCCCGACTGCGGCATCGCGGCCGACGCGGGGGATTTCCTGCGCGCCCTGAACGCGGAAATTCCGGAACTGCCGGAGCGGAAGCCGTGGCTGGACTACTGCCGGGAAGTGCGCGCGGCCTACCCGGTGATTCTGCCGGAGCACCGGAACCGCTCCGACTATGTGTCGAGTTACTTTTTCCCGGAACTGCTGGCGGAAGCGCTGCCGGACGACGCGGTGATCGTTACCGGCAACGGCACCGCCTACACCAGCACTTTCCAGACCGTGCCGCTGCGGCGCGGCATGCGGATGTTCGCCAACGAGGGATGCGCCTCGATGGGGTACGGGCTGCCGGCCGCGATCGGCGCGGCGTTCGCCGGAGGCGGGCGCCCGGTGGTATGCCTGACCGGCGACGGCAGCCTGCAGATGAATATTCAGGAACTGCAGACGCTGCGGAACTACGCGCTGCCGGTCAAGGTTTTTGTGTACAACAACGCCGGATATCTTTCGATAAAGATCACCCAGAACAGTTTTTTCAACGGGCATCTGGTGGGAAGTTCGCCGGAAAGCGGCGTGATTCTGCCGGATCTGGAGAAGATAGCCATGGCTTACGGACTGCCGTTTTTCCGGTTGCGCAACCATACCGAATGCGCGGCTAAACTGCCGGACATCACCGGAATTCCCGGACCGGCGGTGATCGAGGTGATGACCGACCCGCAGGAGGTGCTGGGACCGAAGGCGGCTTCCAGAAAACTGCCGGACGGCACAATGGTTTCCGCCCCGCTGGAAGATCTGGCGCCGTTCCTGCCAAGGGAGGAATTTTACCGCCGGATGCTGATTCCGCCTGTCAAGGACGGGTTTTAATCCTGAAAAGAACGGAAAGGAGGCGGCGATGAAGAAAGACCGGAAACTGCGGCTGGAGAGGCTGAACCGCCGCCGGCGCGAACGGAGCGGCGGCCGCTGCGCCGAGGGAAAACTGTCGGCGAGCGCGGCCGGATTCGGATTTGTGCGCCCGGAGGACGGCGGCGAAGATATTTTCATCCCCCCGCCGTTTATGAACGGGGCCCTGGACGGCGACATGGTGAAGGTGAAACTGCTGCCGGAACGGCGTGAAGACGGCCGCGGACCGGCCGGTCGCATAGAGGAGATACTGGAACGCGGCCGGTCGGAACTGGTGGGGGAACTGCTGGCCGGCCGGATCGTGCGCCCGCTGGACCGCCGGCTGCCGGACGAAGTGGAGATAACCGGACCGCTGCGCGGCGCCCGCCGGGGCGACTGGGTGCGGGTGGGACTGCTGGAGCCGGAACACGGCCGGATGCGCGGGGTTATCCGGCAGCACTACGGCAAGGCCGGAGCGATCAGCGCGGATCTGGACGCGGTGGCGGCGGAATTCGGTCTGGAGCGCCCGTATACCGATGAGGAATGCGCCGAGGCGGCGGCGGCCGAACCGCGCGGCATAGAACGCGCCGACTGCACCGGACTGATGACGGTGACCATAGATCCCTTCGACGCCAAGGATTTCGATGACGCGCTGAGCATCCGCGACTGCGGCGATACCGCGGAACTGGGGGTGCATATTTCCGATGTGGCGGCTTTTATCGCGCCGCGGGGCAAATTCGACGCCGCAGCCGCCAAACGCGGGTTCAGCTGCTATCTGCCGGGACGCACCCTGCCGATGCTGCCGCGCACCCTGACCGCATCCATCAGCATGCGGGCCGGAGAGCGGTCGCGCGCCCATTCGGTTTTTCTGACAGTGGAAAAGGCTACCGGCAAAGTGATTTCCGCCGTGAGGAAACATACCTGGGTGAAAGTGGATCACCGGCTGAATTACGACGAGGTGCAGGAATTCGCCGGGACGGAATTCAAAACGGCGCCGGCGGAATGGAGCGCGGAAATGCGCGGCACACTGGAGCAACTGCTGAAACTGACCCGGAAAATGCGGGAGTACCGGCGCTCGGCCGAACATTTCCTGGATATGGATCTGCCGGAAATCCGGGTTATCTGCGATGAGGAACAGAACCGGATTCTGGGGCTGTCGCGCCGGACGCAGCGCGAATCGGAACTGCTGGTGGAGGAATGCATGCTGGCCGCCAACAGCGCGGTGGGCGAAGAAATGCTGGAGAAAAATATTCCCGGCATTTACCGGGTGCATCCGGCGCCGGAGGGGGAGAAAATCACGGAATTCAGCGCCATGCTGGACGAGGTGTTCGGCATGCTGCCGGGGGATCTGACGGTGCGGGATAACTGCAACCGCTTCATCGCCGCCCTGCCTGCCGACGATCCGAAGCGGGAAATCATTCTGAATCTGTTCCTGCGGGCGCTGCCGCGCGCGTTCTATCAATGCGGACCGGGGCTGCATTTCGGCCTCGGCAAGAGCAGATACGCCCATTTCACCAGCCCGATCCGGCGGTACACCGATCTGACCGTGCATCAGCAGCTGTGGAACGCCGACTGCGGCACCCGGCTGAAGAATGCGGCCGGAATGGCGAAAACCGCGCTGCGCTGCTCGGAACTGGAGGAGAACAGCGACAATGCCGGGTTCGCGGCCTCGGACCGGCTGAAACTGCGCTACCTGCAGGAAAGACTGGACGCCGGCGGCGAGAATCTGTACGAAGCGGTGGTGGTGAAGGTCTTCGCCGCCGGAATCCAGATCGATATCCGGGAAATGGGGCTGTACGGATTTGTGCCGCGCGAATCGCTGACCGGCCGGCCGCGCCGGCAGGGCGCGAAATTCAAAAAACAGCGCGGCGGCGAATACAAGCCGGGCGATTTTATCTATGTGCGGCTGGACGGACTGGATACCGCCCGGGGGCAGGCGCGGTTCGCGCCGGCCGGATTTTGATACGGTTTGAACCGGAAACGGAGCGAAGGATCATGATGAGAATCGGTTACGGTTTTGATGTGCACCGGCTGGTGCCGGGGCGCCCGCTTATACTCTGCGGAGTGAAGATCGGGCATACCATGGGGCTGCTGGGGCACAGCGACGCCGATGCGGCTGCTCATGCGCTGATGGACGCCCTGCTCGGGGCACTGGCGCTCGGCGACATCGGGATGATGTTTCCCGACAACGACCCCGCTTATGCCGGAGCGGACAGCATGGCACTGCTGCGCCGGGTGCTGGAACGGCCGGAATTCGCGGAATGGCGCATCGCCAACGCCGATATCACTATCGCCGCCCAGCAGCCGAAACTGGCGCCGTACCGGGACCGGATGCGCGCATCGCTGGCCGCCGGCATGGGAATCGACATCACTCAGGTTTCGGTGAAAGCCACCACCACGGAAAAGCTGGGCTACGAGGGGCGGGAGGAAGGAATCAGCGCGGTCGCCGCCGTCCTGCTGGAGAAAAGATAAAAAAAGACGGTGAAAGCGGATGCCGCCAGGCTTCACCTTCCTGCGGCTCCGGAGCTTTTCAGAGAAGCGGGAGCCGGTCTCTTTTCCGCTTGACTTTTTATTATCCGGCGGTACAGTATCCGGCGGAATACGGGGTTGCGGGCGGAGTATTTCCGGGTCCCTCCTTCCCGGAGGCCCGTCCCTCCGTATTCCGCTGCCCGGATCTGTTGTTTCCTTTTTCTTCAAAATTCTTTCTTATTTTAATTTTTAATTATACCGCCGCGCTTTAATCCTTACGTTATTTACAGATAAATAGAAATTCCCGGATATGGTAAGTATTTCCCGAAGTGCTATATTAGTAAGCAATAGTTGAGCGGTCGTCAAGCAACGGTGAAAACCGAACGGAGGTGCGATTATGATAGGCGGTTTGCCGAGCCGGAAGAAAAAGAGAAGCCTGAGAGCCCGGGCGTGGATATGGGTCGGGACACTGATCATCGGGATAATCTTCTTCAATCTGGTTACCGGCGGCAGTCTGAACCGCTGGCTGAAAGGATTCGGAGCGGATAATCGGTTCTTCGGCAATGTGCTGATGGCGCTGGCGCACGGAGAGACCAGTATCGCGCCGGCGAAATATATTTTCCTTTTCACCGGCGACGGCATGGGGTTGACCGGACGCCGGGTGACCGCGGTCTATCAGAAGGCGGCCGGCGGTGAAGCGCTGCGCATGGACAGTCTGCCGGGGCAGGGATTTGTTACCACCGAAAACGCCTACGGCAATGTTTCGGACGCGGCGGCGGCGGCGACCGCGCTGGCCTGCGCCGCCCGGACTGCGCCGGGAATGGTCGGCAAGGGGACGGACGGCAAGGATTTAGAGAATTTTCTGGCGTTCGCTAAACACGGCGGACGCAAGCTGGGAGTCATCACCGATACCGGGCTGGAAGATCCGGTGCCGGCGGGGTTTTTCGCCCACAGCGCCTCCGCCCGCGATGGCGAAACCGCCCTGCGCGGCGCGCTGGCTTCCGGATACGACTGGTACGCCTGCGCCGGATTAAATCCGGCGGAACTGGACGGCATGCCGGTAGCCGAGGCTTTCCGGCAGAACGGCTATAAGGTGACGGAATGCGAACCGGCGAAACTGGCGGACGGGTTCAATCCTGCTGCCGGCGATAAAAATCTGATCGTCAGCGCAATCCGGCCGTCGCTGGAGGATCCGGCATCCGCCGGCGCGCTGGCTGCGCTGGTGCGCAAGGCGGCCGCGACGCTGGACGACCGCAACGGGTTCATTATCGTGGTCAACTGCGGACGCATAGCGGAAGCCTGCCGCCGCAACGATACCCGGGCGATGATCGCTGAAATCCGCGCTTTGGACGAGGCGGTGGGGGCGGCGCAGGAGTTCGCCGCCGCAGGCACGCACGCATCGGAAACCCTGATCGTGGTGACCGGAGTCCGCGATGCGGGAGGACTGTGCCAGGTGCCGCCGGCCGCCGCCGGAGGAAGCCTGAAACTGCTGAGCGCCCAGTCGCGCTGCTCGTCGGAATTCTGCAAGATACACGGCGACAAGGATTTTGATGCCGTGAAAAAGGATATCACCGCTTTCTTCGGGTTGAAATTCCCTGTCGGCGGGGCGGATGACAATGATCCGGCGGTGCTTTCCGACGCCGAGGAAAACCGGCTGCGCTCCGCTTACGAATACGAGCGTACCGGCGAAAACGCTTCGGAGGTATATACCGATTTCGGACCACGGGGAGAGTATCATTGCCCGCTGGCGGCGGCCGCCTGCCGGATACTCGGCGAACATGCCGGAGTGCGCTGGTGCGGCATGGGCGACTGCGGTAATCCGGTGCCGCTGAGCGCGGGGGGAATCGGCGAAATGCTGTTCTGCGGAAAACTGGACAACAACGAGTTGTGCAGTCTGCTGAAACAGCGTCTGTTCTTCAGTAAATTCTGAAAATAGTCCGCAATATCCGCGCCGCCGTTCAGCCGCGGAGGCCGTCGCGGCATATCCGGACCGGGTAGGGCAGGCTGGCGAGAAAGATTTTGCCGTAAAATTTATTTACGACGCGGCTGTCGAGCACCACAATGACGCCGCGGTCGGAGCGGTTGCGGATCAGTCTGCCGGCGCCCTGCCGGAATTTCAACACCGCTTCCGGCAGACTGTAATCGCGGAAATCGTTGCCGCCGGAGGAAACAATGGCTTCGGCGCGCGCCCTGATCAGCGGATGGTCGGGCACGGCGAACGGCAGTTTGACTATCGTGACATTGCGCAGCGCGTCGCCGGGCACATCGACTCCGGTCCAGAAACTGTCGGTGCCGAACAATACGGACCGGATATCCTGCCGGAATTCCCGGAGCAGGGCGGAGCGGGTCATTCCCTGCCCCTGCACCAGCATCCGGATGCCCTGCTGTTCCAGAAAATCCGCCAGTGCGGCAGCGGTGCGGCGCATTATATCGTAGCCGGTGAACAGGATGAACGCGCTTCCTCCGGTGAGCGCGATGCTTTCGCGCACAGCGGCGGCGACGGCTGCGGCATAATCCGCGGATTGCGGCTGCGGCATATCCGGAAGCAGCAGCACTTCGGCCTGATCCGGGCTGAACGGCGAATCCAGTTGCAGCGTTTCCCCGCCGCGGAATCCGCATCTGCCGGTAAAGTAAGCGAAGGAATTGTTGACGCTGAGGGTGGCGCTGCACAGCACCGCGGTGAACCCGCCGCCGAACAGCATCCGCCCGAGGAGTTCGTTGACATTCAGCGGTGCGGCGATCAGCGCGGGGTCGCCGGAACTGCTTTCCGCATAATAAACCGCGGGCTGCACGGTGCGCCCCGCGAAACATTTCACGGTTTCGGAATACTCGGCAAGGATATTCACCTGGGCTTCCAGCTCGTTGGCGAAGCCGCCGTCGCCGGCGGTGCGCAGTTCATCGGTCTGCGCGGCCAGTTTGAGCAGAAAAGCATCCAGCAATCCGGCAAGACG
>JAZRUY010000049.1:0-7704 GCA_045598845.1 Victivallaceae bacterium | reverse complement strand
GAGGAAATCAATGCCGACCGCGAAACCTTTCTCCGCTCGGTGGAAGCCAATGTGGGGGAGGGACTGAAGAAAATCGGTCTGGAACTGCTCAACGTCAATATTACCGACATCACCGATGAATCCGGATACATCGCCGCCATCGGGCAGCGCGCCGCCGCCGGAGCCATCAACAAGGCCAAGGTGGATGTGGCGGAAGAACAGAAAAAAGGCTCCATCGGCGAAGCGGAAGCCCGCAAGGTGGAACGGGTGGCGGTCAGCAAGGCCGAAGCGGAGGCGGCCAGCGGCGAAGCCGATGCCGACCGGGAACGGCGCATCGCCATCAAGAATGCCGATGCGGCGGCGACCCAGGGGGAAAACCTGGCGGCGATCGAGATAGCGAAATCCAATGCCTCGCGCTCCGAACAGGAGGCTGAAGCATTCCGCCGGGCGGAAGCGGCCAAACAGGTTGCCGGAGCCCAGATAGAAAAAGCCAAGTATGAAGCCGAAGCGCAGGCTCAGATAGCGCGGGCGGCGATGGAGCAGGAAAAACAGCGGGCGGAAATACTGGTGCAGGCCGAAATCGGCAAGCAGAAGATGCAGATCGACGCCGATGCCGCCGCGGAAAAACTCCGCCGGGAAGCGAAAGGCGAAGCGGATGCTATATTCGCTAAACTGGAGGCGGAGGCAAAGGGGAATTTCGCCATACTGAAAGCCAAAGGCGAGGGTTACCGCCAGATTATAGAAGCCTGCGCCAACGATGCCGATGCCGCCGCCAAAATGCTGCTGATCGAGAAACTGCAGGAAATCATCGCGTTGCAAACCGAAGCCATAAAGAACATCAGAATCGACAAGGTTACAGTATGGGACAGCGGTTCCGCCGGAAGCAACGGAAAGACCTCGACCGCGAATTTTCTCTCCGGCTTGATGCAGAGCCTGCCACCGCTGCACGAAGTGGCGGGAATGGCCGGAGTTGATCTTCCGGATTATCTGGGAAAATTAAAGGAAAAACAACCGGCGGAAGCCGGAAAAAGCGGCCGGGGCGAACCGGAAACGGAAAACAGGTAAGCGCGGGTTTACCGTAAATATACGGTTTTAACCGCCTGATGGAATTTAAATTTTCACCTGTCGGCACCGTCATTTGCGGCGGCGGGAAATATCCGCAGGAGGCTCCGCGGCAGGGAGTGCTGGCGGAAAATCACGGCATACTGCGGCTCAATCCGGGATGTAATCTGGAACAGTCGCTGGAAGATTTAGCCGGTTTTGACAGGATCTGGCTGATTTTCGTATTCGACAGGGTAAAATCATTCAGGCCGAAAGTCATGCCTCCGGCCGGAAGCGGTATAAAACGCGGAGTGCTGGCAACCCGGTCTCCCCACCGGCCCAATCCGATCGGCATCAGCGCGGTAAAACTGGAACGCATCGACCGGCTGGATTTGCACATATCAGAATTTGATTTACTCGACGGCACTCCGGTTCTGGATATAAAACCCTATATTCCCATGGCGGATTCTTTTCCGGATGCGCGTACCGGGTGGCTGCAGACCGGAAAGGGCGCGGTCCGGAAAGTTATTTTCAGCGCGAAAGCGCAGGATGATATTGATTTCATCAAAAATAACGGCGGTCCTGACCTAAAACTGGTAATCCGCACGCAACTCGGCAGCCGGATTCCCGACCGGAAACGTCAGCGGCTGTCCTACGGCAACGACGGCACGGCGGTGCTGGCATTCCGGACTTGGCGCATTCAATGGAAAGATGCCGGAGAATCGGTGGAGATCATACGCATATTCAGCGGATACTCGGAGGCGGATCTGGCGGATATGAACGATGACATCTACGGAGACAAGGAAATCCACCGGACATTCAAGTTATGTTTTCCACAATAGCGGTTCCGCCGTATTTGTTTGCATATCAGCCGTATATGGCGTATTATATCCATTGAAAATGCTGACGTTCAGGGGATTTTAAACGGTAGGGTACAAGGTTGCGACTCTACAATGTTCATAATCACAAACCGAAAGGAACTGATTTATGAAGGCTCTTGACTGCAGAAATTTCGTCATCGCCGGTCATGCCGGATGCGGGAAAACCACTCTGGCTGAACTGATGCTGAAAAAGGGGGGAATCCTGGCCAGAACCGGAAACATTGAAAGCAGAAACACCGTTTCCGATTTCATGGCCGAAGAGCAGGAAAGGCAATCCAGCATATATGCATCCGCCTTGAACTGCAAATGGAAAGACTGCAACCTGTTTTTCATCGACACTCCGGGATACGGGGAATTCGTCGGCGAATTCATCGGCTCAATACGCCAGGCCGATGCCGCGTTGGTTGTTCTGGATGCTGTGGACGGTCCCCAGGTCGGCACCGCACGGGCATGGCGCATAGCCAGAAAACGGGACATCCCCCGTTTCGGACTGATAAACCGTCTGGATCGGGACCGGGCTGATTTCACCGCCACGCTGGAGCAGATGCGTAAAAACCACGGGAGGAATGTTGTCATTCCCTTGTATTGGCCAGTAGGAAAAGAATCCGGGTTCACCGGAGTGGTAAATGTGCTTTTTGACAAGGACATCCCGTCTGAAATCGCGGCGCAGGTTGCGGAATGCCGCACCTTGTGGCTGGATGCGATTGCTGAAACTGATGATACCCTGATGGAACGCTATCTCAACGGAGAAGAGATGAGCGAGGAGGAAATTCGGAAAGGCCTGATAAAAACCGTTCACAGCTGCCGCACCATTCCGGTTTTTGCCGCCAGCACCACCAAAGACATCGGGATAAAGGAATTGATGGATGCGGTAGTGGACCTGTTCCCGACACCTTTGGAATATGTAACTGTGGACGGGGCGAAAAGGGACATATCCGATTCCGCACCGGCAACCGGAATCGTATTCAAAAGCCTCAATGATCCGTTCAGCGGACAACTTGCATTCATACGCACGGTATCGGGATGCTTCAAAAGCGACACGGATTACGCCAATGTAAGCCGCGGGCACAAAGAGCATTTCGGAAATCTGATTTTCATGAACGGCAAAAATCAGGTTCCGGTAAAAGAGGCCGGTCCGGGGGCAATTTTCGCGGTAGCCAAACTGAAAGACACGCATATCGGAGACACTGTCTCAACAGATACGATGGCGGTTCCGCTGCCTCCGACGGAATATCCCGGCGCGGTAATGGCTTATGCCGTAACGGCGGCCAAGCCGGGAGATGACGATAAAATAGCCCAAAGTCTGAACAAGATAAGCGAGTGCGATCCGACCGTCCGTCTGGAACACAATGAAGAAACCCGCGAATTCCTGCTTTGGGGAATGGGCGACCAGCATCTGTCCATCATCGCCAAAAGATTGAAGGAACAATTCAAGACGGAAGCCGTATTCACCATCCCGAAGGTGGCATACAGAGAAACCATCACCGCCACGGGCGAAGGTCATTACCGCCACAAGAAGCAGACAGGCGGAGCCGGCCAATTCGCCGAGGTTTATTTGAAAATAATGCCGAACGAATCCGGCTTTGAATTTGCCAATGATGTAGTCGGCGGCGCAATTCCCAAAAATTTCATTCCGGCTGTGGAAAAGGGGATATCGGAAACTATGAGTTGCGGCCCGCTGGCTGGATGTCAGGTCGAGCGGATCAAAATTTCGGTGTATGACGGCAAATACCATCCGGTGGATTCCAATGAAACCGCTTTCAAAATCGCCGGAAGAATGGCTTTCAAAGATGCCATGGGCAAAGCGAAACCGGTTCTGCTGGAGCCGATAGTCAGAGTCGATGTGACGGCACCGGACAGCTACACCGGAGATCTGACCGGAGATCTGAATCACAAGCGCGGACGCATTCTCGGGATGGGAATGGATGAAGGGTTAAGCGTAATTTCCGCGGAAGTTCCGATGGCGGAAATGAGAAAATACGCCACTGAACTGCGCAGCATGACTCAAGGACGCGGCTCATTCTCAATCCGTTTCCTGCGCTATGAACAGGTGCCGCCGAATGTGGCGGAGGAAATAATCGCCAAACATCAGGCAGCGGAAGGCAACGCCTGATATACCTTCCCCGACTTGAGATCGGCATTGAAAAAACTGCAAACGCGGCTGCGCTTGCAGTTTTCTTTTAACTAATCTTGCTGCTTACAATGATTTACCGGAAAGCATCCGGTAGGCTTCCTGGTATTTAGCCGCGGTTTTGTCTATAACCTCATCCGGCAACTGCGGCCCCGGAGCGGTTTTATTCCAGTCCAGAGTCTCCAGATAATCGCGGACAAACTGCTTGTCCAGACTTACCGGGCTGGTGCCGGTCCGATAACTTTCCGCCGGCCAGAAACGGCTGGAATCGGGAGTAAGCACCTCGTCGGCAAGGGTGAGTCTGCCGTCCACAATGCCGAATTCGAATTTGGTGTCGGCAACGATAATTCCGCGCTGAGCGGCATAATCCCTCGCCGAAGTGTACAGGCGGACAGAAGCATCGCGGATCTCCGCGGCCCGTTTGTCTCCGAGCAGTTTGACGACTCCGTCAAAACTGATCGCTTCGTCATGCAATCCCTGTTCCGCCTTGGTGGAAGGGGTGAACAACGGCTCATCCAGACGGGACGCCTGCTGATACCCGGAACGCAGCTGAATACCGGAAACTCTGCCGCAGGCGCAGTAATCCTTCCAGCCGCTGCCGACCAGATATCCGCGGACAATGCACTCGACCGGCAGCATCTCCGCCTTGCGCACAATCATCGACCTGCCCTGCAGATCGGCGGCGTAAGGACGCAACTCCGGCCGGTCGGAAATATCGGCGGTGATCAAATGGTTGGGAATAAAATCGAATTTCTCCAACCAGAACAAAGATATCTGTGTAAGCACCTCACCCTTGCGCGGAATACCGCAAGGGAGGATGACATCGAACGCGCTGATTCTGTCGGTAGCGACAAACAGCAGCGCGTCGCCTAAATCAAAAACATCGCGCACCTTGCCGCGGCTGAGCAGCGGAACACCCGGCAACTCAACCTGCAGCAACGCTTTTTTGCTATCGTAAATCATGGCGGATCACGCCTTGATTTCACCGATTTCCACTCTGGTGAGTTCCTGACGGTGACCGTAGGTGCGGCGGTACCCCTTGCGGCGTTTCATTTTGAACACCACGATCTTGCTGCCGCGGAACTGATCGGTAACCTTGCCCTCGACGACAGCGCCCTCGATAACCGGAGTTCCGACATTGAGTTTGCCTCCGGGCTCACCGACGGCCAGAACCTGATCGAAGTTTACCGCATCACCGACCGCGGCATTGATTCTTTCTACTTCGACAATGTCTCCGGTGGTAACTTTCAGCTGCTTGCCGCCGGTTTTGATGATCGCGTACATAATTTTCTCCTCACTATTTGATGATGTTGAAAAAGCGTTAATTATATGCCAGTCAAATTATCCCGGTAATGTACAGCCTGATTCAACTTTTTGCAAATTTAACGGCGGCATAAAACATACGCGGCAGATTCTTGATCACCTTGGCGGCAAAAATCAATCCGGAATCCAAAAACGGAGCACCGTATTTGAGTTTGACCCGCAATTCCTCCCGCAGACAAGCGAAGATATTGCGATCGGAAAGCCCGCCTTCGGCGTACCTGGCGATATCAGTCCGGCGGTATAACACCTTTATCCCGGAAACATTCACCGCGCGGTACATGAAATCGTAATCCCCCATAAGCCGGAAACTTGAATCATAAGCGCCTATTTCATCATACACGCTTTTTGGCACAAACATGGACGGATGGGGGGCGAACGCGCCGCGGTAACGGTTTTCCGGCCGGTATCCCGCCACCCTGCCGAGACGGGAATAAATCACATCGCCGAAAAAAACCGCCTTTTCACCGCAGTTGCCGGAAAATGCCGCGGCAACCTCGGAAAACGCACCGGGCAAATATTCATCACCGCAGTTTAGGATTCCTATAATATCGCCTGTCGCCCGGGAGATTCCCTTATTCATCGCATCGTAAATACCGCTGTCCGGCTCGCTCAGCAGCACCGCTATACGGCTGCGGTAAGGCTCAAGCGCCGCCACGGTTCCGTCGGTGCTGGCGCCGTCGATGACAATATATTCTATTTCCCCATCGAACTGTTGCTCCAATACCGATGACGCAGTGGCGGCAATATCGCGCTCACCGTTGCGCACCGCGGTTATGACCGATATTTTCACATTTCACCTTCCAATCCGTATAACGCGGCAGTCAAGGCGATAAACTGTTCCACACTTACTTTTTCAGGTCTGATTTCGCGGGGCAATCCGCAGACAGACAACGCCGCCGCGGTTTTTTCCGCGCCGAAATTGGCGCTCAGCACCTTCCCCATCTGTTTACGGCGCTGGGCGAAAACAGTTTTCACCACTCCGGGTAATAGCCGGAAAATATCCGGACCGGCATCTTTTCTGCCGATACGGACAAAAGAAACGAGAGCGGAATCAACCGCCGGCGGTGGATAGAATACATCGGCTGGCACGATGCGTTCGATTTTCACCCGGTAAAGCAACTGGGTGCGCACGCTCAAAGCGCCGTAAGCACCGCACCCCGGAGCCGCCACCAGGCGTCCACCGGTTTCACGCTGCAGCATAAAAAGCATGGCCGCCGGCGGATTCGGCAGCCCGAGCATACGGGCGATAAATACGGAACTGATAGAATACGGCAGATTGGCTATGCAGCGGAACGGGGCATCATCAAAAAGTTTGCGGTAATCCACCCGGCAGGCATCCGCCTCCACCAGATGAAAATTTTCCGCGGTATAATGCTGACGCAGGTAACCGGCAATCCGGTGGTCAAATTCGACCGACCATATTTGCGCCCCGCTCGCCAGCAGCCGCGATGTCAAAGCCCCGAATCCAGGCCCCACCTCCAGAATATTCTCGCCCGGACGCGGTGCGCCGAGCCGGATAATCAAATCGAGCAGATTGCCGTCCAGCAGGAAGTTCTGCCCCAGCAAACGGCCGGGATGCATCCCGATAGATTCCAAAGCGGCGGTCAGCTGCCTGGCATTCATCAATGCCTTCCTCCGCAGCCGCAGGAACATCCGCACCCGCCGCCGGCGACACATGAATCCGCGCTTCCGCAGCAGGAGCCGGAACAGCCGCAGGCATTGACTTTACCGGAACCCGCAGAAAAAGCGGACGGCTGTTTGACCATATCAGTACCGCCGCATCCGGGGCATACCGGCACCGAATCAAAACGCGGCACCAGCAATTCGCTCTGTTTTCCGCACTTGGAACAGCGATAGACAAAGATCGGCATATTTTCCACCTGTAAATTTTATTTTTTCCGGCTTATGACAAAAACAAACGCCGGCCGCTCCATGGCGGCGGTGTCGATGACGAACGACGCGGTATCGCCTTCAACCTGTACCGGCGCAACCGGCGATCCGACCGCCGAGCCGTTGAAATCCAGCGGAGTCATCATCAATGCTTCCGCATGATCGTTACGCACGGTAAAATTCAGGCGGCCGGTTTCAATCAAGGCTCCGGGATCTCCGATATCCAGAAGTTCGCGCAATTCCTCATCGGCGAAACGCATATTGCTGTTGTAAGCGTTGGTGGCATAAAAGGCCAGCATTTGCTCCGCCTGCCGCAACGGTTTGTCACCGTCAAGCGCGACTATGCCGGCGCAGCCGCGGGTGGTCATTTCCGTTACCGCAAAATCATCCAGCGTCGCACCGGTTCCTGACGGAGCGGCGATGCACTGCAGCCGCGGGGTATTCACGCTCATGAATTCC
>JAZRUY010000048.1:0-3891 GCA_045598845.1 Victivallaceae bacterium | reverse complement strand
CCGGCAGATGAGTCTGCCGGCCGGTGCGCTGCTGGGGGTGTTGTTTTTAAAGGAGCGGTTCGGAATTTACCGTTTTACCGGATTGCTGCTTACGGTTGCCGGTCTGGTGCTGACCTGCCTTTGACCGCCGCGGCGTAATTGGCCAGCACCGCCTGCTGCTGTTCCGCCTGAATGTCTTCCAGTATTTCGATGTCCGTCCGGTTCGCCGTATTCCGGTTTTGCGTTTTGGCGGCCGCAATCTCCTTCTCCGCCTGCATGATCATGTCGGCGAACGGCGCTTCCTTTACCCCGTACAGATAATCGCGGAACAGTTTGTAATCCTCTTTCATCCGGCGTTTTATATCGCGCCGCTCGTGACCGCTGATTTCCCTGCGGTTTTCCAGCAGTGCAGCCTGAAGGTTGTGAAAATCGTCCAGCGCCGCCAGCACCGGATTGAGTTCGGCCGCCTGAATTATTCCCGGCAGGCTGTTGTAGGAGACACTGTAATAGTTGTCGCCGTTCTGGTAACTGCGGTAACTGCTGTGATATCCGCCGTAACGGTAAACCGGCACGGTCCTTCTTCCGCACCGTACCGCCGGAGCGGGATAGCCGGTGGTCTTGATTTTTCCTCCGCCGGAACTTTGGCCGGATGCGTCCGCCGCGGTCCTGGTCCGGTCGATGTTCACCGACGGCGGACGGGTGTAGCGGTCGTTGGTGCCGCGCTCGCTGAACTGTTCCGCCGCCAGTACCGCCGTCAGCAGCAGGACGGTTATCATTGGAATGGTTTTTTTACCCGGCATGCCGATGTCTCCCATGCGGATAGTTTTCTTATCAGACCGTCGAAGAAAATACTTCGCTCTGTCCTGTTTTGCAAGCGGACCGCCGTTCCGTCCGCTTGACTTTTATCCGGTTCCGGATTTTCTTAAATCAGTTATCTGCATTTGATCAACTGGAATTGCGGAGTACGGGTTATGAAAATAGTCAATTTCGGCTCTTTGAATATCGACAGTGTGTACCGGGTGAGTGAAATCGCCCGGCCGGGGGAAACGGTGTCGGCGTCGGATACCGCCGTTTATCCCGGCGGCAAGGGTTTGAATCAGTCGGTGGCGCTGGCCCGGGCCGGCGCCGCGGCGGTTCATGCCGGAGCGGTCGGTCCGGACGGCGCTTTTCTGGCGGATCTGCTGCGCGGCGAAGGCGTGGATATTTCTCTGCTGCGTCAGGTGAATATGCCCAGCGGCCGGGCGGTGATTCAGGTTTCCGACGCGGGGGAAAACGCCATCGTGATCTCCGGCGGCGCCAATCTGGCGCCTGATGCGGAAACGGTTGCTTCCGTCGCCGCCGCGCTGGGTGGCGGCGATATCCTGCTGCTGCAGAATGAAACTTCCATGACCGCCGCCGTGATCAGCGCCGCCGCGGCCCGCGGCGCCCGGGTGTTCTTCAATCCGTCGCCGGTTACCGCCGCCGTGTCCGGTTATCCCCTGGAATCGGTTGACACTCTGCTGGTCAACCGCGGCGAATACGCCGCACTGAAAGACCGCCTTGCTGATTTCCGCGGCAATCTGCTGATTACTCTGGGCAAAGACGGCGCCGAATACCGCGCCTCGGACGGCGGCAGACTTACCGTTCCTGCCGTGTGCGCCGGGGAAACTCTGGATACCACCGGGGCCGGGGATACTTTCACCGGGTATTTCACCGCCGCGGTCGCCGAAGGCATGCCGGCGGAGCGGGCGCTGCGTTTCGCCGCCGCCGCCGCCGCAATATGCGTCACCCGCCGCGGGGCGGCTCCGTCAATTCCTTACCGCGCCGAGGTCCTCAAGTTCCTCTGACCAGATCTTCCGCAGTTCGCCTAAATCGCGCACGGAGAGGGTGGGGGTTATATCTCCGCCGGATGTCTCTTCTCCGGTCGCGGTGATATGGCAGGTGCGTGTTCCGGCGTTTACTCCGGTGGCGATATCGGTGCTGAACCGGTCGCCGATCATCAGCGCCTGATCCGGGCTGGCGCCGCGCCGCGCCAGCGGTTCGGTCAGCATATACGGGTGCGGCTTGCCCAGTACGGTTATTTTTTTTCCGGTGGCATGTTCCAGGCATTTGGTTATCGAACCGCAGTCCACCAGTACGGTGGGCAGGTCGGTCGGGCAGATCCGGTCAGGATGTGTGGCGAATCCCTCTGTCCCCCGCGACAGATGCCATGCCGCCCGGCAGAGCCGGTCGTAGGTCAGGCGGCGGTCGAAGGCGATGATTACCGCCTCCGGCCGGTCATCGTCGATTATGAATCCGGCCTTTTCGAACATCGGCTCTATCTCTTTCATTCCCAGCAGAAAGATGCGCCGCAGCGCGGGCCGGTTGCGTTTCAGATAATCGATGGCGCAGTCGGTCGAGCTGTAGAAATCGTCCTCGGTAACGCTTATTCCCATGCCGCGCAGCCGTTCCACATATCCGGCGGTGCTGTAGGATGAGTTGTTGGAAAGGAATCCGTACCCGATGCCGTTTTTTTTCAGAAATTCCAGAAACGGTATGGTGGTGGGATAGAGCCGGCTGCCCTCATAGATGGTTCCGTCCATATCCATGAAAACATACCGTATCCCGTCTAAAAGATGTTTTTTCATGTCGTCAGCCGTCTCCGGTTGGATTGTGGAAAAGCATAATATACCCCCGTTTTGTTCCTGAATTCAAAAACTTTTTTCGGGCGGTTTTGGAATGACGCCGTTCCCGGTTTTTACCCTGGATTGCCGGCGGTTTTTACGCGGAATTATAAATTTTTTTATTTTTTTCATTTTTTTTATTTCCCGCGGTTGCATTGCGGTTGTCTTTATGCTAAAATAGGAGTAAATAGGAACAAAAAGGTGCAATTAGGTGTAAGATTGAAAACCGGCGGGGAAAGTTTGCTGCAGGGTGTGTTCATGGGGACCTACGGGCCCGCCATCGATGCGCAGTGCCGTATTGTGCTGCCCAGTCAGTGGCGCAATGCGGAAGGCAGCGAGATGGTGATGCTGCCGGCGCCGGGCCGGGCCATGAATCTTTTTCCCGCCGCCGCCTTTATGGAATTCATCGCCGTGGTGCGCAAACGCGCCATCGCCGATACCAAGATTCAGGCCGCGCTCGCTTATCTCGGTTCTTTTTCGCGCGAGTGCAGGTGCGATAAACAGGGGCGGATGGCGCTTGACCGCCAGATGCTGAATTCCATCGGTGTCACCGACAAGGTTATGCTTATCGGCGCGTTCACCCATATCCGGCTTACCGCTCCTGAAAATTGGCAGCCGGCCGGCGGCGAGGATGTGCTGAGCAATTATCTGAATGAAATCGGCAAGGTCGGCGACGGCGGGACTCTGCTGGAATCGCTTTTATCCGGTGCCGTGAACGGACGGAACAAATAACTGATGCCGGCGTTTGAACATATTCCGGTACTGCGGCGTGAAGTCGCGGAAGTTCTGGCTTTGCCGGAGGAGCGTCCGGCCCGTCTGATCGACGGCACCGTGGGCGGCGGCGGGCACAGCGCCATGCTGCTGGATGCCTGTCCGCAGCTGGAAGTGCTCGGTATCGACCGCGATGCGGATGCCCTGGCGGCGGCGGGAGACCGGCTGAAATTCGCCGGAGAGCGGGTGACGCTGGTGCGCGGCGATTATTCTGAAATCAGAAGTATCGCCGCGGCTCACGGATGGGAGCAGGTTGACGGCATATTGCTGGATATCGGGGTTTCTTCGCATCAGATCGATTGTGCGGAGCGCGGTTTTTCCTGGCGCGCCGACGGGCCGCTGGATATGCGGATGGATATGCGGAATCCGGTGACGGCGAGCCGTCTGCTCAAC
Source organism: Victivallaceae bacterium (assembly GCA_045598845.1). Classification (GTDB taxonomy): domain Bacteria; phylum Verrucomicrobiota; class Lentisphaeria; order Victivallales; family Victivallaceae; genus JAZRUY01. The sequence goes on along the minus strand of JAZRUY010000048.1, from coordinate 106 downwards.
CGTTCTGCGGAGGCGGAACTGGCGGAGATTTTTTGGAAATACGGCGAGCTGGAGCAGTCGCGCCGGCTGGCGGCCGAGATTGTAAAAGTCCGTGAAACGGCGCCTT
>JAZRUY010000047.1:0-4471 GCA_045598845.1 Victivallaceae bacterium | reverse complement strand
GTCAGCATCAGCGGCGACGGGGCAAATGCGGTAAAAGAAGCGGCGGCCGCGGCCGCCGCGCCGTTCGGAACCGCCGCCCTGCCCTTGGAACAACTGGATTTCCCGGCTTATCTCACAGGAAAACTCAAGGAACGCGGGCTGATGCTGGCGACGGCGGAATCCTGCACCGGCGGCCTGGCAGGAAAACTGGTCACCGATACGGCCGGCGCCTCGGCGGTTTACGCCGGAGGAGCCGTTACTTACCTCAACCGGATCAAAACAGGGCTGCTGGGAGTTCCTGAAGATATATTGAAAACTTACGGGGCGGTGAGCGAACCCTGCGCCCGGGCGATGGCGGAAGGAGCGGCGAAGAAGTTCGGCGCCGACTGCGCGGTCGCCGTAACCGGAATCGCCGGACCGGACGGCGGCAGTGCGGAAAAACCGGTCGGCACCGTATTCACGGCGGCGGTATGCCAAGGGGAATCCGCGGTGCGGGAATGTCATTTCTACGGCAACCGGGCGAATATCCGCGAGCGGTCGGCATACGCGGCACTGCTGCTGCTCAACGAACTGCTGGACCGGAGCGGAAGCGTTTAGCCACAATCCGGACGTTCAGCGGTTTTCCGTTCTCGTCCACCACCTTGGAATCCCTGAACCACCGTTTAAACTGCAAAGTTTCCGTCTGGGGCTTGACTTTTATCCCGATATCTGCTATACTATGGATAACGGAGGAATCCGCCCCGCGCAATTGGAGCAAGGGACTACGAATTTCCTCCGCGATTTTATTATCGAGATTTCCAATCCACAAGACGGACGGCTCGCCGTTATTCTCCCTCGCAATCGCTCCATATTTATATTTACGGACAATATTCCTGCCAACGCTGTGTCCGCCGGTATTTCGCCGGCGGGTTTCTATTATATCCCCGCTTGCCACCGAATCGTCGTATTTACAGGATAGATAAAAAAAGTCCGCCGACAGTATCGGCGGACATGAGACAGGTTTTACCGGAAACGGTTATTTGTCGTAGGCGTGACCGGCGGAACCCAGCACCTCGCGGTTCTTGCGCATATACAGCTCTTTCAGAGCGGTACGGGCGGGACCGAGATACTTGCGGGGATCGAATTCCTCCGGCTTTTCGCAGAACACCTTGCGGATGGCAGCGGTCATCGCCAGACGGCCGTCGGAATCGATATTGATCTTGCAGACGGCGCTCTTGCTGGCGGCGCGGAGCTGATCCTCGCCGATGCCGATGGCGTCCTTGAGTTTGCCGCCGTGCCCGTTGATGATCTTGACCAGATCCTGCGGCACGCTGGAGGAGCCGTGCAGCACGATCGGGAATCCGGGGATGCGCTTTTCAATTTCGGCAAGGATGTCAAGACGGATCTTCGGGTCATCGCCGGGCTTGAATTTGTAGGCGCCGTGGCTGGTGCCGATGGCGATGGCCAGGGAATCCACGCCGGTGCGCTTCACGAATTCCTCGACCTCCTCCGGACGGGTGTAGGTGTGCTTTTCCGCCTTGACATCATCCTCGATGCCGGCCAGCACGCCGAGCTCGCCCTCGACGGTGACATCGAACCTGTGAGCGTATTCAACCACTTTTCTGGTGATCTCGATATTTTCATCAAAAGAGTATTTGGAACCATCGATCATCACCGAGGAAAAACCGTTGTCGATGCAGCTCTTGCAGGTTTCGAAATCCGGACCGTGATCCAGATGCAGCACAATCGGAATGCCCTTGCCGCCGGAAATCTCCTTGGCGTATTCCACCGCGCCCTGGGCCATATAGCGCAGCAGAGTCTGATTGGCGTACTCGCGGGCGCCTTTGCTGACCTGCAGGATGACCGGGGATTCAGTCTCCACGCAAGCCTGAATAATCGCCTGCATCTGCTCCATGTTGTTGAAGTTGTAAGCAGGAATGGCGTAACCGCCTTTCACCGCCTTGGCAAACAGTTCTCTGGTGTTGACCAGACCGAGATTCTTGTAGCTTGTGGCCATCAAAACGCTCCTTGTTGTTTTATTGGGGTTGAAGTTTTATTATATCCTAATAAAATAAGCCCGGAACGCGTTTTTTTCAAGCCTGGTTCCGGGCGGGCGGCGGGACTTTTCACGCCGTGTCAGCGCAACTTCAGCGTAGCCAGAGCCAGCAGCGCGAATATGCCGGAAAGAATCCAGAAACGCACCACTATCTGATTTTCCGTCCAGCCGTATTTTTCCTTTTCAAAAGTATGGTGAATCGGCGTGCAGCCGAAAATCCGCTTGTGAAAAAGTTTGTAACCGGCGCGCTGCAGCAGCACCGACCCCGCTTCCATCACGAACACTCCGCCGACCAGAATCAGCAGAATCTCCTGACGCACGATCACAGCCAGCAAACCGACGGCGCCGCCGAGCGCCAGACTGCCGGTATCGCCCATGAACATCGACGCCGGATGACAGTTGTGCCAAAGGAAACCGATGCAGGCGCCGATCATGCCGGCGGTGTAAACCATCGCTTCGCCGGCGCCGGGGATATAGGGGATACTGAGGTACTGGGCGAATATCCGGTGACCGGACAGATACACAAAAGCGGCATAGGTGACGGCGCAGAAAATCGTGCAGCCGGTCGCCAGGCCGTCTTTGCCGTCGGTCAGATTCACCGCATTGCAAACCCCCACCAGCGCCAGCACGGCTATGGCGGCGGAGAGATGAGCGCACTGAATCACCGGCTCCTTGAAGAACGGCACCATTACGCCGGACATCAGAGCGCCGGACTCGCCGATACGGAAAAGCAGAAAAACATCGGCTCCGGCGACAACGCACTGGAGCAGGAATTTCCAGCGTTCGGGCAAACCGTCGCGGTCCTGATAAGCCACTTTACGGTAATCATCGTAAAAACCGATCAGCGAAAAAGCGGCGGTGGAACAGATGATGAGCAGCGCGACCGGACTGTTCAGCCGGGTCCACAGCAAGGCGCTCAGGGTCATCGCGCCCACAATCAGAATACCGCCCATACAGGGGGTGTCTTTTTTGCGCCGGTCGATGAGTTCCGCGGGAACCAGCCCCTCGAGCCGTTCGCCGGCGCGGACGTTCATCCGGCGCAGCATGGCGGCGAACCGGCCGCCGAAGAGCGCCACGGTCAGGAAAGCGGTCAGCGCCGCCCCGCCGGCGCGGAAAGTCGCATATTCGAACAAACGGAACGGGAAGAACTCATTGCCGAGCAGATGAAGATAACTGAGCATATCACACGGACCTTACATAAATATTTACCGAAATAAAAAGCGGACGGTTTAATATAGAATGAAACCGTCCGCTTTGCCACCTCCGGCGGACCGTTTCCACGGTCCCGGGGCGGCGAACGACGCCGCATTCCCGGACAAGAAAAAAAGCGGACAGACGAACTGTCCGCTTTTTTTAATGCCGGCAGGCTTATTTCAGTTCCAGAGAGGAGAGATCCTCGCTGCTGAACACCTCGCCCATGTCGCCCAGGCCTTCGCCGGCGGGGATGGAGGAGTAAACCGCTTCGGCGGCCTGCTGGTCGGCGGCGCTGAAATCCTTCTGGGACGCGGCCTTGATGGACAGACCGATGCGGCGGGTTTCGGTATCGACCTTGATAACCCGGGCTTCGACTTCATCTCCGACTTTGAGCACATCCTTGACCTTCTCGACATGCTCGTCGCTGAGCTGGGAGATATGGATGAGACCGTCGATCTTGTTGGAAAGTTCCACAAAAGCGCCGAACTGCGCGATCTTGGTGACCCTGCCCTTGACCACATCGCCGACCTTGTACAGAGCGTCGATGTTGCTCCAGGGATCTTCCTCGACGCCTTTCAGGCTCAGGGAAATACGCTGATCATCGGCATTGATGTCGAGCACCACCACTTCGACTTCCTGACCTTCCTTGAGGATCTCGTTCGGATTCTTGATGGTACGGGTCCAGCTCATATCCGACACATGGATCATACCGTCGATACCGTTTTCAATTTCCACGAAAGCGCCGTAGCTGGTCATATTGCGGACCTTGCCGGTAATTTTGGAGCCTTTCGGATATTTTTCCGCCAGGATTTCCCACGGATTGCGCTCCAGTCTGCGCATACTGAGGGAAATCTTGCGGGTGGCGCAGTTGATACCGGTAATCTGCGCCTCAACCTCCTGCCCCTGCTCAAGCACATCGGCGGCCCGGCTGATGCGCTTGGTCCAGCTCATTTCGGAAACGTGGATCAGACCCTCGATGCCTTTTTCGAGTTCCACGAAAGCGCCGTACGGCATCAGATTGACCACCTTGCCGGTGACCTTGGCGCCAACCGGATATCTGGATTCCGCGTCTTCCCACGGATTGCAGGTTTTCTCCTTGAGGCTGAGCGACACGCGCTCTTTTTCCATATCGATGGCGATAATCTTGACCTCGATCTCCTGACCGACCTGCAGGACTTCGGACGGATGGGAGATGCGGCCCCAGCTGATGTCGGTAATATGGAGCAGACCGTCGACTCCGCCCAGATCGATGAACGCGCCGAA
>JAZRUY010000046.1:0-12827 GCA_045598845.1 Victivallaceae bacterium | reverse complement strand
GTCCTGGGTTCGAGTCCCCGTGGGCGCACCATTTGATTCAGTGCCCGATTCCTCCGGTTTCGGGCTTTTTTACGCTCAAAAATCACGATTTACGCTGTTTCCGCCCTGCTCCGGTCACCGGCAAGCGGTTTTCTTTCCTTTTTTCTGTCCTTTACCCTGTTTTCCGAGAGTAATTGAAAAAGACAGGGCACCAACAGGACTTTTTTCAACTCTCCGGAAAAATGAAATGTACCTAATTATAACGTTTTTAACGCGCTTCCTCATTTGGCATGATTTTCTTTTTTATTTGAGTAGAATATGAAAAATGTTTGAAAAAACGTATATTATGCGTTATACCAGTGTCAAAGCGTATTTTCAGCGATTGGACGTACCTATGAGTAGTATAATTAGTGTTTTGGAAAAAGAGACCGGTCAAACGTGCTTTGATACATACCGCCGTTGCCTTGACCATGAAAGGGCTTCATTGATTGACTATGATGAATTCAACCATGAATTTATGAATGATCAGGGAGAAACAGAACGATTCAGCGGGGTTCGCAATATTCAATCGGTCGCTTGGGATTGGCAAAACTCTCCCCCTGTATTTACGCTTTTCATGGATGGTTCTCGGCGAACGTACAAAATTGCAGATATGGCAATTGGTTCTCAAGTTTTTCCCATTCTTGCCGGTCAAGTAGGAGTGGCAACTTGCCAGCGTCAGAACCGTCTTATGTCTCCCTGCAAATTTGTACTTCATACCGTTTTAGCTGTTCCTGACAAATTGGATCATGAAGGAAAAAATGAAAAACAGCAACGCGCATTCGTGGCAAACCTTGTAGAAAAACTCAATCTTAATCAAGAACGGGTTAAACTTAATGCAGTGTTACTTTATCCGACCAGAGCCAATGAAAACTTTGAAGATAAAGGGATTGCCCGCATACAGGAATACATGATTGAGCAAGAAAAAGGAATGGTTCAATCTCTGGTTCATGCTCATTTGATCAATGACCGTGCCTGGCTGATAAAAGACGGCTCCTTGGAATACAGTCGTATCTCCGATAAGGATGACAAATTTGCATTTCATAGAATCCGCAATAACTATACGAGAGTGGTTGGCGTTTCTAAATCCTTTAACCCTGAACTTGCCAAGTTAAAGCATGGGCGTAGCGCGGCGGGGATGATTGCCAGTCTCCAACCCTTTGAGCGAACTCCGGCAACACGCTATCAAACGGAGCGGGTGGACGGTATTTTTGCGATTTGGTATTTACGTTTACGCTCTGCCCGGAAAAGCAGAGGTCCATTTGATGGGATTGTCAAGGTTGAAAAATTACTTGTTTCCGACCAAGAAATAAAAAACGGATTGGATTCAGCGGAAATTGATAATATCAGTGCATGGCTTATGAATGAACGCAATCCTGTTTGCTATGGTAGAGATGATCGCTGGGCTAATCATCTTTATCCAGTATATTTGACGGAAACATTTATCAAATCAAAGTACAAAGGCACAGCTCATTTTATTAATCTTTTTTAAGGTGACAGAAATATGAATTCGCAACAAATTGGTAAATTGATCGGCAAAGTCGCTGCGTTGGAAAAATGTCCAACGACGATTGACAGTTTTTGTTTCTGGACTGATAAAAATACATTGCTCAATCCCTTTGATGTTGTTGTGGTTGAACATGTCAACGGAAGCAAAACCTACGGTGTTGTGGAAGAAATATCTCATATTACCGATGCCGACAGTTTTTTGGCAGAATTCTTTTCCAACGACTTTGGGGAAATTGAAACGCCCTCATTTACAGATCGTATCGGAATGAACTACGTTTCCGCAAAAGTTGTCGGCAACACTCAGGGAATATTCATTCCGGTCCACAATGGGGCCAAGGTTTCGTTGGGAACTCAAAAAGATATTCAAGAAGCATTGGGTTTAAATGAAATTAAGAATCCAGTTGTTTGTGGTTATCTTGAGATGTATAGTGGCGTAGAGGATGCCAAAGTCGATTTACCGGTGTATGTCAATTCTGATTTTTTGATTGGACCGGAGGGAGCTCATCTGAATATCTCTGGCATCTCTGGACTTGCGACAAAAACTTCTTATGCGATGTTTCTTTTGAATGCCCTACAACAGCGTTCTCTACGTAGTGATGGGCAAAAAGTTGCCTATATTTTCATGAATGTCAAAGGGCGTGACCTGTTATCCATTCATGAAGCAAGTGAAAAACTTTCTGAAGATGACCATGTGATGTACAAAAAGATGGGCTTAAAAGAGGTTCCATTTCAGAATGTAAAATACTTCTATCCCTACGGGGAACGCGGCTCTGTAAAAAGTTATGTTCGCCAAGATGCGTTGACCCGGCAACTGCAATCCGGACAGGCAAAAAAGTTCAAATTCACCTTTAATGAGGATAACGAATATCTTGATTTATTGTTTTCCAATATCGAAGACCCTAATCAGACCATAGAGTCAATTATTAATTACATTATTTCAAAGCAAGCACCTTTCAATAATGTTGACTCCTGGACATCTATGCTAGAGGAAGTAAAAAGCATGGGCGAAAAGGGTGGAAGCAACAAAGAGATTTCAGTAATGAGTTGGCGTAAATTCAAACGGATTGTGCGGAAATCTATTGAAACTGACAAGATGTTTGACGATGTTGTAGATGCTTCTCAAAATGAAGTTCGCCTTGAAAATGAAATAAAACATTTAAGGGCAAACGATGTTTTTGTTGTCGATGTGGCAAAACAAGATGAGAATATGCAGGCATTCGTCTTCGGTGCTGTCATGCAGGCGGTGACAAAGCTAAAACTTGGCGAATTTGACGAAGGTTTGTGACCGAAAGATCAAGAAAACATTCCGGATCGAATTGTCATTTTCGTTGATGAATTGAATAAATACGCTTCTGCGGATGCGCCTAAATCTTCCCCCATCCTGCGAATGCTATTGGATATTGCAGAACGCGGGCGTTCCTTGGGAATCGTTCTGTTCTCGGCCGAACAGTTTAAGAGTGCGATTCACAAACGAGTTACCGGCAACTGTTCCACTCACGCCTATGGTCGAACAAATAGCATCGAAGTTTCGGATAAAACATATTCGTTTGTTCCGGGGACTTATAAAAATATGATGACTCGCTTGCGGCAAGGACAATATATCATTCAAAATCCTGTTTTTAATTCATTACTGAAAATAAGGTTTCCGATGCCGTTATATAAGCAGGATAAAGGCGAGAACTAAAGATGCAGTCACAATAATTAAGGGGAAAAAGATGCTTAACGACCATAATCCTAAATTTGGAAAAAATATCATTGAGAATCTCTCGGAAGGGATGTATGATAACCCTTTGTTCCTTTTTCGGGAATATGTTCAAAATGCTGCCGATGCAATTGATGCCGCGGAAAAACAGGGCGTGCTGAAACTTGGGACTGGAGAAATCATTATCACGATTGATCCCTCAAAACGCTTGATCAGCTTTGAAGATAATGGTACGGGTATTTGTCGTTCAGAAGTTCTCAAAATGCTGGCGAACATTGGAGATTCGCAAAAAGATCGCAAATTCGATAAAGGATTTCGTGGTATTGGACGTTTGGGCGGTTTGGGCTATTGCCATACAGTTCGTTTTGAAACCTCTGTTGCCGGAGAAGATATTTTGTCAACGTTGGAGTGGGATGCCAAAACACTGCACGACATCTTCAATGACAAAAATAACCATATGGATGCTAGTGAAGTTATCAAAGTAATTACGACTGTGTCAACGCAAAAATGTGACAAGGCATCTCATTTTTTTAAGGTTTCGATGATTGGAGTCAACAGCAATAGCGATGAGCTTTTGGATTCTGAAGAAGTTCGTAAGTATCTTGCTATGGTTGCTCCTGTTCCATTTGACTATGCAAGGTTCCGTTTTGTTGGAAAAATCGAAAATTTTTTGGCAGACAACAATTTGCCGAAGCCGTGTGAGTATCAGATTTTTCTCAACGGAGATGAGCTGCGTAAAGGGTATACTACCCCCTTGAAAATCGAAGATAAAAAAGCAATTGATATTCTTGATGTTGAATGCCGTACAATACTATCCAATGATAAAATTATTGGATGGTACTGGTTCTGCGTCAGCCGTTTTGAGGGATATTTATCAAAAAAATGTTGGCAACGCGGTATGCGTCTCCGCAAAGCAAACATTCAGATTGGAGAGGCGGATTGCCTCTCCAATCATCCGCGACGTGGAATCCCATTATGGAAAGAAGATCGTGGCAATAATTACTTTTTAGGCGAGGTCCATGCCTTGGACGAAAACCTCACTCCTAATTCGCGTCGTGATTATTTCAATCAGGATGATGCTTGTCGGCGTTTTGAAAATGCGCTTTCAAAATCCTTTATGGAGCTTGATAAACTCTATCACGATGCCAGCAAATTGCGTTCAGGGGCATCAAAAATTCAAGCGGCTCATATTGCACGAAGTGAGTTTGAAGCCAAAGATAAAGCAGGCGCTTTTCTTGATGCCCATACGCGCGAACAAGCAAAAAAAGAAGTTGAAGTGCTTGAAGCTACAGGGAAAGCGGCTCAAAAGGAAATTGAGAAAATATACAACAAAGCTCAATCGGGAGCCATTGCTAAAGTCGCTGATGAATATATGCCCGAGGTTATAAATGCCTATGACAAAATAAACGTCTGTCCTTTTACTCCGCAAGAAACACCTTCCAAGGGATATGCAAAAGATAATATTCCCGCAGAGGTTAAAGCCACCTTGGATACTGTTTTTGAAGTTATTGATAAGCTTCTCCCTCCTGAGCAATCAAAGCCGCTGAAAGAAGCGATTGTCAGAAGGTTTATAAAATAATGAAGAGAAAAGTTTTGCTTTTAGAGCCCAATTACCACAACAAATATCCACCGATGGGCTTAATGAAATTAGCGATGTATTATCGTATGCAGGGAGATGATGTCGTTTTCTATAAAGGTGATTTGGATGATTTTGTACTGTCTGAATTGGTTCGCGATGCGATTCAAAAACTAGACAACATAAAAGAAACATATTCAGAGGAGATTAATTGGCTTGAGTTTATACCAGAAATTTCTACCTTTATTCGTTCTGGAAAAGTTGAAATAGATTCAAACTTTGAAAAAAAACTTATTGCAAATCCGCTGTGTAAAAACTGGTTGGAGAATTTCAGAAAGCAATATCGAAATGGCTCATACTTTGACACTCCTCGATGGGACAAAATCGGAGTAACCACCTTATTTACTTTTTACTGGGATATTACAATTAAAACGATTGAATTTGCAAAGAAAATTTGTAAAAACCCCAAAAAGAATTTGATGGTTGGGGGAGTGATGGCCTCAGTTGTTCATGATGCCGTAGAAAAAGCCACTGGCATAAAACCTCACGTTGGGTGTCTAAATAAATCTAAATTGCCAGGAGATCCAGCGCTGCCATCTCCTTACGGGAAAACTATCATTGATGCGCTTCCTTTGGATTATTCCATTCTTGAAGAAATCGACTATCGGTATCCGGCAACTAATGCTTACTTTTCTTATACGACCAGAGGTTGTGTCAATCACTGCGCATTTTGTGCTGTTCCTATATTGGAACCGGAATACAAGGACTATATTCCATTAAAAAAACGTATTGATTGGATTAAAACCAAATTTGGAGATCAAAGAAATCTTCTTCTGCTAGACAATAATGTTTTTGCATCCAAAAGTTTTGACAAGATTATAGACGAAATCAAAGAAGCCGGTTTTGCTAAAGGACAAAAACATCTTCCAGAAGATCAATTAGCAATCGCCATACGTCAATTAAAAGATGGCTGGAATGATCGAGCATATATTCGTATGGCAGTCCGCCTATTAAATGAATATTCGGCAAGACTTAACGGCGAAGAATATAACCGTGTCTATTCGATGTTGTTAGATAATCGCCTTCTTCATGACTATACCGCGACCAAAGAAAATATTCTGAAGGTCTACGATTGCCTCAAAGATGAATATGCGAAAAAACTTCACAGAATCCCCGTCGTGCGCTGTGTTGACTTTAACCAAGGAATGGATGCCCGCCTAGTAACTCTTGAAAATATGGCGAAATTGTCTGAAATCAGCATTCGTCCTTTGCGCATCGCATTTGATCATTGGGAAGGTAGAAAATTTTATGTGCGAGCCCTTAGGCTTGCACAAGAAAACGGCATTACCCAAATGTCAAATTATTTGCTCTACAATTTTCGAGATACACCGTTAGATCTATATCGAAGGTTGTTAATCAATATTGATCTATGCGATGCATTAAACATAAACATCTACTCTTTCCCTATGAAATACCACCCAATCATGGATGAAAAGTGGTTTACGAATCGTGATTACATTGATCAACCGAATTGGTCGCGTAAAGCAATTAGAACAATTCAAGCAATCCTGAACTCAACTCATGGTAAAATCGGTAGAGGTCGTACTTTCTTTTTTAAGGCGTTTGGGCGTTCAGAAGCTGAATTTACGGAACTTATTCAAATGCCGGAGGCATTTATTATCAAACGCTGGGATGCTGAACTAAATGGCTTAACCCAGCAATGGCGAGCCGCATATCAAGCATTATCACCGAGCGAAAAGGAATTTGCCGAGCAGATTATTTCGACCAATGCGTTTGATTCGAAAGCGTGGAAAGTAAAATCGAGAGCAGTAAAGAAACTGCTTGATTTTTACTTATTAAAAAGAGAAGAGATTCCTTTAGCAAGTGAAAAGGAAAAAGCAAAAGCAATTTCAAAGTTTGAAGCAGAATGTCCGGCTGAGATAACAGAAGAATGCAAAAATCTTTTGAAAAATTCTTATTGGTAATCAGGACAATAAAGCAGATTTTCAGATAGCCATATGAAGAAAAATAAAAAACAAGTAAACATCCGCAGTTCGGCGGCGAAACAGGGGTATCAGAAAAAATGAGTGACTACAGACCCCCGTTTACGGTATCGGCAAAAGCAATCTCCATGATTGCAGAAATCTCCGGGCTGATGGAACGTTATGCCATCCGTCTGGAGCAGCAGGACGGTTTGAGACTGCGTAAAGCCAACAAAATCAAAACCATCCGGTCATCGCTTGCCATCGAAGGCAACACGCTTTCCATCGGTCAGGTTACAGATATTCTGGACGGGAAAAAAGTTGTGGCTCCTCTGCGCGAGATTCAGGAGGACAAGAATGCCATCGCCACCTACGACCTCTTCGGGAAACTCAATCCGTTTTCGGTGAAGGACCTGCTGAAGGCACACAGGGTTATGATGTCCGCGCTGGTAAACGAGGCAGGCTGTTTCCGTTCCGGCGGCGTCGGTGTTTTTAAAGGAAAACAGGCGGTTCATATTGCGCCTCCGGCTGAGCGTGTTCCGTATTTGATTGAGGAACTGTTTAACTGGCTGAAACATGCCGAAGACCATCTGCTGATCCGCAGCTGCGTTTTCCATTATGAATTCGAGTTTATCCATCCCTTTGCCGACGGCAACGGACGCATGGGGCGTCTTTGGCAGTCTTTGATTCTGGCAAAACTGCATCCAGTGTTTCAGCATCTGCCGGTAGAAACCATGGTTCACGACAACCAGCGGAATTATTATGCCGCAATCAATCAGAGTTCCGAATCGACCAATTCCGGACCTTTTATTGACTTCATGCTGGGAGAGCTTCTGCGAGCCTTAAAACAACACAGAGGAGATAAACCTGGCGCAGTAAACGGCGCAGTAAACGGCGCAGTAAATCCGGTTCTCGGGTTAATCATGGAAAAGCCCGGTTGCCGCGCAAACGCCATTGCGGAAGCCTTGAACCTGTCCCTGCGAACTGTCCAGCGTCATTTGGAACAGTTAAAGAAGCAAGGCAAAGTCGAGTTCAGAGGAGCACCGCGCAATGGCGGATATTTTCTGACAGAATAATTTTTTCGCGGTTATTCCGAACGATTTATTCCGATGACGGCTCAGTTCATGCCGGATTGGAAAAATGTTAGAAATCCGGAATAATCAAATGACAGAACAAGTATCAGAATGTCACAACCGTATTCAGGACGGCGGCGGCGGCCCAGTACACCCCCATTCTCCAATCCCTGTGCATCCAGTAAAAAACCGAAGCGCCTATATTCAGAACTATAAGCACGCTGGGAAACAACTTGGTTGTATCCATTCCGAAACCTCCTCATTTCTTGACATTGCACCTTACTTCAATGAACGCCGGTATTAAGATACAGCACAAACCGCGACCGGCAAACCGTAAGCGATACGCATATCCCCCGCTCCGGGCGGCTGCATCCGCCGATGAACATGCAAGGCGTCATGATTCCGGACTTTTTCTTGCCATTTTCCACTACCGTACAGTATATTACGCCGTTAACATCCGCCGGTCCGGGCGGGCTCGGTAAATATAAGGTGAAAAACAAGAGTATTCATGAAAATGAAAAAAATCAAGATCACGCTTCTTTTCCTTCTTTGCTCATTCACGGTGACCGCCATGTGCGGAGACCGTAAATCCGGGATTCCGAACCTGAAACTGGGAATTGTCAGCGATGTGCATATCATCGCCGACGGCAGCGGCAAAATGGATGTCAGCGACTGGGAAAAGGCTTTGCGCTGGTTTGATGAAAACAAAGCGGACGCCGTGGTATGCGCCGGGGATTTGACACAATTCGCCAAACCCGCCGAATTAGAGGCGTTCGCGCAATCATGGCACCGGATATTCCCGGACAACCGCGCCGCGGACGGTCGCCATGTGGAACCGGTGTTCATCTACGGCAATCACGAGATTGAAGGCTGGATGTACACCGTGGATAAAAACGACAAAGCCGCCATGGACGCCGCCTTCAGGCAATCTATCGCCGGCAGACCGGCGGAACTCTGGAAATTGTACCTGAACGAAGAGTTCGCCCCGTATTTCATAAAAGACGTGAAAGGATACAAATTCCTGTGCATGCACTGGGGGGAAGAAGAAAAAATCACCGAAGCGCTGGAAAAATACGGAAACGGATTAAAAAATGACAGGCTGTTTTTTGTCGTTCAGCATCCGGTATTCAAAAATACCGTGAACAGTTACTGGTGCTGGGGGCAGGATGACGGAACCGGGACCAAAGCCCTGAGCGATTATCCCAACGCCGTGGCGTTATGCGGACACTGCCATATGCCGCTGAACGATGAAACCACCATCTGGCAAGGCGATTTTACCGCGATAGGCACAAGTTCCCTGCGCGCGGTGGAAGGGCGCCGCGGGCGTGAAAACCGCCCGTTCTGGGGTGCGCCGGTCAGCCAGATGCCGATGGTTCCGGACTGGGGGTATGAAAATCACGGCATGCTGATGACGGTTTATGACGACTGCCTGGTAATCGAGCGGATGAGTTTCAAAAATGACCTCGGAAAATTAACCGACGACTGGGTGGTGCCATGGCCGAACGACAGGTCGTTCTCGTTTGAAAACCGGAAATCGGAATACGCCAAAAATCCCCCGGAATTCGCCGCCGGTGCGGAAAATCAGATCACCATCAAAAAGATATCGGGCAAAAACGCGAAAAACGAACCGACTGAACAAATCGCGGTGGGCTTCCCCACCGCTCTGGCGGGCAGGCACATTCCCATGGATTACGAAGTGAGAGCGGAAATCGAACAGGTTGACGTAATCAACATCTACCGCAGCAAGCGCGTATATGCGCCGGGAGTTTTCAAAAGGGACAGCATTATGAGGCAGGCGAAAACCGCCGAATGCGTATTCGCAACTGATGAAATTCCGGCCAATGCGCAGGTCCGTTTCGCAATTACGCCTTTCGACCACTTCGGGAACAGCGGCAGAACCATATATTCCCAGACGGTCTATCCGAATAAACTGTAACCGGAAAAACGGATGCGGAAGCGGAATTCCCCCCAAAACGGAATTCCGCAATTTTCTTCAATGCGGAATCTGAATTTTTTTTCGGGATTACGGAATTTGAAAATCCATAATAACGGATTATTGTAACAACTCTTTAAAATCAGTTATTCGGCCCAGTTGCTTTAACCGAGAGGGGAAACAATGAAAATCGATGTCAAAGATTACTACTCGCAGGAGGAGTGGCGGCGGTTCAGAGAGGAGTCGCAGAAGCATGCGACGCCGTTTCTGGTCATCGATCAGGACATCATCCGGAAAAAATACCGGGAACTGACCGGCTATTTCCCTTTTGCGAAAATTTACTACGCGGTGAAGGCGAATCCCGCAATTCCGGTTCTGGAAGCGTTACGGGATCTGGGCTCCTGCTTCGATATCGCGTCACGTTACGAACTGGACCGGGTGCTGTCACTGGGGGTTTCGCCGGAACGGCTGAGCTACGGCAATACCATCAAGAAACCGGCGGACATCAAATACTTTTATGAAAAAGGGGTGCGCCTGTTCGCCACCGACAGCGAAAGCGATGTCCGCAACATCGCCAAGTATGCGCCGGGGTCCCGGGTGTTCTTCCGGATTCTGACCGAAGGCGGCGAGACGGCGGACTGGCCGCTTTCGCGCAAATTCGGATGCCATCCGGATATGGCGATCGACCTGGTGCTGCTGGCGCGCGAAACGGGGCTGACTCCGTGCGGAATTTCGTTCCATGTAGGCTCCCAGCAGCGCGAAATCGGCGCCTGGGATTCCGCCATCGCAAAAGTGCGCTACATTTACGACTATCTGGAAGGGGAAGGGGTAAAACTTTCACTTATCAACATGGGCGGCGGATTTCCGGCCAGTTACATCAGCAAAACCAACGACATGAGCGTATATGCCGAGGAAATCACCCGCTACCTGAAAGAGGATTTCGGCGAAGATCTGCCGGAAATCATTTTAGAGCCGGGACGCTCGCTGGCGGGTGAAGCCGGTATTCTGGTTTCCGAAGTGGTGCTCATCAGCCAGAAATCCTCGACCGGTCTGGACAAATGGCTCTATACCGATGCCGGAAAATTCAACGGACTGGTGGAAACCTGGGAGGAATCGATCAAATATCCGCTTTACTGCGAGGCCCGCGGCGAACCGTGCGAAGATTTCATCATCGCCGGACCGACCTGCGACAGCCAGGATGTGATGTACGAGACTTCGCGCAATCCGCTGCCGGCCTATATCAAACCGGGCGACCGGATCTACTGGCTGACCTGCGGCGCATACACATCCAGTTACGCCTCCTGCGAATTCAACGGGTTTCCGCCGCTGCCGGTTTACTTTACCGGTTCAAGCGAAGAAAAGCCGTAACCGGGAAACGGTTTCGGCGGTTGCCGCTTATTCATATTCAGGCAAAACACGGCTTACGGATATGTATAAAAACGGAGTAAAAATGTATTTCCAAAGCGATAATACATTTTTCCCCGGCCGCTGATTTGAATTTCATTTTTTCCTCAATGATACTTCCAAAGGTGCGGCGGGGGACCGCAACCGTTTTCCGGTTTTGATAAAAATCAGTCATTTCAAACTTCAACGGAGGATTATCATGCCTGAATTCCGACTTATTCTCGCTGTTGCAGCGGCATTGGCGACAAGTTGCGCATATGCGGATATCAGCGAACCGCTGACCGGAGAGTCACTGCCGGACGGATTTGTTCCAGCCAACTACACTTCCAAAATAAACGGAGATGGACTGACCGTGACAACAGCCGAGGCTTTCAGCCGCGACACCTTCACCGGAGTATTCAGAGAACTGGACATCCGGGAATATTCCGGACGGCGGGTAACGCTGACCGCCGAGATAAAATATGATCTGAGCGAACCGCGCACTCCGTGGAACGGCGGAAAATTCATGCTCCATATAAGCCGCGGCGGCGACGGAAGCCGGGACCTGTGGCCGGGAGCGTATCTGCCGGCCGGGCGCCATGACTGGAAAAAATACAGTTTCACCGCCGACATACCGGCGAATGCGGAGAAACTCGCCCTGTATCTCGGCTGCAACAAGGCGGACGGAGTTATCAGTTTCAGAAGTCTCGAAGTCAAAGCCGGAGACGCGGTTTTGGACTTCTCCGCCGCCGCAAACTCCGGATTCACTGATGACACCGCCGGAGACGGCAAGGGCGGATGGACAGATCAGGGACCGGACAACGACGCATCCGGATTCAAATATCAGGACCGCAAAGAATTTCTGGGAGTACCGTTCAGAATCGTCAAGCCGGAAGAAAACGGCGGCAAAAGCATACTGGCGTTAAAATCCGCCAATCTGCCGGGCGGCATTGAACAGGCTGAAATCACCCTGCCCGCTCCGGTCAAAGCGAAAAAACTGTTTCTGCTGCATACCGGGGCGTACGTGGGAACCAATCCGGCCGTGGCGGGAAACATAGAAATCACCGACATCAACGGCAAAACCCAGAATATACAGGTACGTCAGGCATCGGATCTGCACGACTGGCGGGCGCCGCAGCAACTCGAAAACGCGAGGATAGCGGCGCGCTGGGTAAACGGCAACAGTGAAACCGGCATATACTGCTCCGGATTCGAAATCAGCCCGTATCTCAATGAAATAAAAACCGTGAAATTCATCCCGGCCGGCGGCGATGCGGTATGGCTGGTGATAGGCGCCACGCTGGCAATACAGAATTACACCATGCCCGACATCAAACCGGAGAAAATCACTGCCGGGAAAGAATGGCTGAATTACAAACTGATGCCGATTAAAAAAGGCACCGCGCTGGATTTAAGCGGCATTCTGCCGCGGTTTCCGGAAAATCAGCGGGTGATAATAAATCCAGACGGAAAATTCGCACTGAGCGGCGCTCCGGAAAAAGCGGTGCGTTTTTCCTCATCGGTATCCACACTGAAACTGTACTTCGACTGCTGGGAGCGCAAGCCGGAACTTGAAACACATGAGACCACGGAACAATATGTGGAGCAGCTCAAAAGCATGGGTTACAATATGTTCCGGATGCATTTCTTC
>JAZRUY010000045.1:0-4902 GCA_045598845.1 Victivallaceae bacterium | reverse complement strand
GCGGTAAGCGGGAAATTGTCATATCCCCACCCGCCGGTGGGCAGACTTTCCAATTCCAGATGAGTATAGTATTTCAGTAATTCCGGATGAGCGAAATTCAGCCCGGTATTATGGAAAACCGGCATAGTGGCGCTGTACTTGCGCACCGACTGCTCAATACGTTCGAAATAATTATTCAACACCTGATAATCATGCTTTATCCGGTCCTCTTTACACTCCGGATTCATCCCTTGCGCCAGCATATCGCGCTGACATTCAGGGCAAACGCATTCCAGTTGCAGGATGATATCGAAAAAAACCCCGTCGGCATCCGGAAACATCCGCATGAATTCTTCGGTTTCAGCGCATAGGAAATCCAGATATCCGGTATTGAAACACAGCTTGTGGAAGCCCACGTCAAAGGGTTTCACCGCATACCACCCCCACTGATTCGGGGGATATACCGCCCGCCATTCCGGATGCAGTTCCGCAATGCGTTCGTTGCCGCCGGCGGAAATATAGCCCGGCACGTTGATGCCGATCTCATGCGCCGCATCCATCTGGGCGCGCAGCAGATTGAATTTCAAAGCAGGATGCATCCGCCCGACTTCGGTCGGATGATAAGTGTATCCGTGATGGCATACGGAAAAACAACTCACCGAATCCACGGCGGCAGCCTGCAGTGTATCCTGAAATTCCTTCTTGTCAAAAGCGGATCCCACCCCAGGCATATCGCCGGCGGTATGAAAATCCAAATGAACTTGCCGAAAACGCAAACCGGTATTTTTAACCATCTTCAGTCTCCTCTGGTTATCGCGACTGCCGCATTATATTGTATGCCGGCGCCGGCAAAAAATCAAACTCACTGCCTGGTGGTCATTGAATCAGGGTACTCGGTAAGCGCGCCGTCCTTATCCATGGAAAAATGGTCGAAAGTCTTTCCGTCCGGAGTCACTCCACGCATTTCCAGCATCCGGCTATTCACTTTGAGTATCAATGCGGTGGCGGGCGCATCCGCGCCTTCCCAGCCGGGTCCGTCATTGCTGACCGTGATATAGCCGAATTCCTTGCCGCCGCGCGCATGCACATGCGTGGGGAAAGTTATTTTTTCATCTGAAAAAGGAATTGTCCTGGCATAGATATGCACATGCCCGGTTATCCACAGGTGCAGCGGCGCAACCGGATTATGCCCGGAGAATGCGCCGCCGGTAACTTTCCTCATCGCCTTTGCCATCCCGGGACTGTAGTTTACCAGCGGATTTTCCGAGCCGTGGCAAAGCACGATTTTCCATTCCGCATTGCGAAATTCCGGTGATTTCAAAGCCTCCGCCAGCCATACGCGCTGCTCTTCCAAATAATTGTCAGGGAAATAGTAACGGTCGAAATAATTATTGGGGTCCGGCCCGCGATGCGGCTCATCCTCCATTGAATCGAGAATCACGAAACATACGCCACCCAAGCGGCTCAAGCCATAAGTTTTTCCGTCCGGCAATGCGCACCAATTGGTGTACCTTTGGCATTCCGGACCGCGGAATTCATGGTTGCCGCGCACGAACTGAATAGGATGCGAGGCGAGATACTCCGACGGAATTCCGCCAAGGAAACCTTCAAAAATATCATCTTCAGCATGCACTAATTGTTCATAATTATCCCCCAGCGCGATCAGCATATCCGCATCTTTCAACCCGCAGCGGTTGTAAAAATCGCGCATCAGCGGATTGAGCGTTTCCTTTGGCAACTGAGTATCCGAAATGATAAAAGCGGTAAATTCCTCTTTGCCCGGCGCGGTAAAAGCATGAACAGCGAAATCCGGATATTCTCCCGGAGTATGAATTCCGATCAGCAGAGTACGATATTCATACTCCGCACCGGGAATGAGATTTTCCATGCGGATATTGTAATAATTGCGGTCGCGGCGGGCTTCTCCGCAATTCAATTCATAATTGCGTTTCCATTCCGCATCTCCTTTTTTACGGTATTCCACCGCCCCGATGGCATTGATGTCGCTGGTAAAAACCACAGTCACCGCGCCATCGGCGGGATTGGTCAATATCGGGCCATGACGCGGATGCGGAATTTCAGCGCCGGATAAGGGCAGAGCGACCGCGATTGCCGCAATTGCGGCAAAGATCAACCGGAATTTTGTCATCGTCATATTATCACTGTCTTCTTAAAATTTTATTGTTCAGCTGAATCATCGGTTTCGTTTTCCGGAATTTCCGACAAAACATCGGCGGATTCGAACTGGGCGGCAGCTGCCGCTTTAGCCGGAATCCCGGTTAGCTGGCGCATTCGGCGCAACTGATATGCCACGCTGCCGCGTTTATCACCGTTTGACCTGATAAAACGCTGCACCGCCTCATCGTACTTTTCTTTGGCTTTATCCAAAAATTTGCCAATATCCTGAAAACTTTCAAAATACATCTCCACTCTTTCCAACATCAGCTCTGCGCAATTAGCGATTTCCCGGTAATTTTTCATCTGCGAATCACAGCGCCATGCCACCTCCACCAGCCGCAGCAGCGCCAGCAAAGTTACCGGCGAAACGATCAGCACATTCTCGCGATAGGCGTTTTCCCACATCTCCGGGTCGCCTTCCATCGCCGCCAGATACGCGCCGTCCACCGGAATAAACATCACCACCATCGGCACGGTTTCCCTTTTATCAGAACTGAGATGCTCGGCATATTTTTTTACCGCCAGTTCCTTGTAATGGGCGGCTACCGATCCGGTATGGCGTTTCAGCGCGGAGGCGCGGGAAATTTCATCTTCCGCATTGATATAATCCGTATAGTCAGGCAAACTTATCTTACTGTCGATGATCAGGTCCTTGCCGTCCGGATAATGCACGATCACATCCGGCAGCATCCGGTGTCCCTGCTCGTTGACGATCCTGTTTCCGGAGTCATCACGGATAAAAGACTGGCAATCGAAATGTTTCCCACGCACCAGCCCGGATTCCTGCAGCAGTTTTTCCAAAAGCATTTCCCCGTAATTGCCGCGCAGTTTGGCGTTCCCGCGCAACGCCAGGGCCAACTCCTTCGCATCGCCGCTGATTTTCGCGGTTTCATCGTGCATCCGCTTCAAACCGGCCGCAAGTTCGGCATGCTGCATAATGCCTGTTTCAGTGGATTTCCGCACGGTCTCGCGAAAATTTTTAATATCCTCGTTCAGCGGAGCCAGCAGTTTTTTCAGCTCCTCGGAATTAGCGGAACGCAGATCTTCCGAACGGGTTTTCAGAATTTCCTCCGACATGGATTTAAATTCCGATTTCACCGCTTCCATCTGTTTGTCGTGCTGCCGCTCCAGCAACTCCTTCATTTTCTCCCCGTCAGCCTGAATCCGGCTGATTTGTTCGCGGGTGTGCTGTTTAATATCTTCGCACTGCCGTTCCGCCCCGAGTAATTTTTCTTTCAGCACCGCGATTTTCGCATTCCGCGAAAAAACGCCGATGAGAATTCCGGCCGCCATACCGGCCAGTAATGCGGATAACACAATTGCCGTCGTCATTTTTTCTCCTTTCGGATTAAAATTAAATTACAGATGGAATTTATATTTGTTCAGACGCGAATTCCAATCTGCCGCGGTTTTATATAAAGATATATTCCTGATTTCACACTTGACTTTCACTTGCCGGCAATATATTATTCAGCGTAATCAACCGGGAGGGGTCCGCCGTGAACACGCTCTGGCACCGCATCTGCACCCTGCACCGCCGCCGCGGCGCTTCCGGCTGGCACGACTTTTTTCTGCCGGAACTCAACCGTTTTTTCCTGCTGCGGCTCGGAATCCTGGCTCTGCTGGCTCTGCTGATATTCGGTTTTGCGGCAAGACCGTGTTTTATCGACGGCGCCAGCATGGTGCCGACCTACCCGGAGCGCGGTTTTGTGCTGTGCGACATGCTGAGGTTCAAATTCCGCGAACCGGAGCGGGGCGACATCGTACTGGTAAAATATACCGGGAAAACATATTTTCTGAAACGGATTGTCGCGCTGCCGGGCGAGACGGTGGAATTCCGGAACGGGCAACTGCTGGTCTGCGGAACTCCCCTGCCGGAACCGTATGTAAAGAGCGGATGCGACTGGGAAATGTCGCCGCGGCAAGTTGAAGACAACCATTACTATGTTATCGGGGACAACCGCGGGCAGCCGATCCGGCGGCATGTTTTCGGTCAGGTACGCAAAGAGAGAATCGCAGGTACGCCGTTATGGTAACCGCCGGTAAATACCGCGGCTTATCCGTCCTGATATTGACTGCTGGACTGATCTGCTTTTGGTTCTGCAGATGCGGCCGGACTGAAAGCGATGCCGGGCGCATCCGGCGCAGTCTGGAAGAAATATGCGCGATTGCGAATACCGCCGCCGGAAAAGGGAATATTTCCGGAAACGCGGAATTATTGAAACTGAGAAACTATTTCGCCTCCGCATGCAGAATCAGCGCCCCCGGATATGCGCCGGCCGCACCGCTTACGCCGCAGGATATCGTCAACGAGGCGATGCGGGGCAAAGTTTACGTCAAGGCATTAAAATCACGAATAAGCCGTCCGGAAATATATTTTCGGGAAGACGGTCAGGCATCCGCGGAATTCTCCTTATACGCGGAAGGACAAACCCGTTACGGATACCTTTTCAGTTCCGAAACCGATGCGGTATGCGAATTGGAAAAACAGAACGGGCGCTGGGTCATAAGGGCGGTAACGGTCCGTCCGGTATTGGAAAAATAAAAAAAGCGGACCGGCTTATCCGGTCCGCGCAATACAATTTGTTTAACGGCAATCCCGGCCGCGCAAGCGCCCGCTCTTGAGGAATCCCTCGTAATGCCGCATGGTCAGATGCGATTCCAACTGGCTCATGGTTTCCAGCACCACTCCCACCAGAATCAGCAGCGAAGTGCCGCCGAAGAACTGCGCCACCACAAACGGTA
>JAZRUY010000044.1:0-11325 GCA_045598845.1 Victivallaceae bacterium | reverse complement strand
CCCGTCATCCGTAACACTCAACAGGACTGCCGTCACGACCGGCCGGTGACTTTACGGCTTCAAAAACAATTTTGAGCCGCTCCGGGGGATTATCAGACCGTTTCTAATTTTTTTATTATATCGCCTATTCGGATATTTCCATCCGGCCGCGTTCCCGGGCCGTTCGTTTTCAGACAGTTCAGCAAAGATAAAATATCTTTTCTCTGTTCACCGGACAGCAGTTGTCCGGTATATATCCGGGAAATATCAAAACCGGCATCGTTGATCCAGGGATTTTCCGACAGGAGATTTTTCAACGCTTCCCCCGGGCTGCTTCCCTCCGCCCGTCCGAGCACTTGGCAGTTTTCCACTTCCGCCGTCCGGTCCGGCGCAGCGGTGTACCCTTCGTCCGTATAAAAAATATATTCGTTCATTCCCGGTTGCCCTACCAGCGGAAGTCCGCTTCCTGACGAAGCGCCTCATACCTGTTCACGATCCGCTCATATTCCAGAAAAATCACCCGGTTTTCAATGACCTCAAACATCGACGCATGGAGTTTGTCTTCAAATTCACTCCTTCTGCTCTTGTTGGCGACAATGTAGAATTGCGCATGAAAATCCTGCAATTCGTAGAATTTGGAGAGGGAATTTCTGATGTCGGTCGTATGCTCCACTTCATAAAAAGCCGACGGCATCATTCTCCCGTTAAACCAGATAACATCCACCGTTTTCGCCCGTTTCATCAGAGTTTCGTAGGTGAATGACGGTAACTCCGTCAGGTCGGAAATATCTTTCAGCGGCTGATCTATGAATTTTCTGTTTTGATCCTGGGCGGGGATATAGGTTGTCCGGCGCAGTGTTTTTCCGATTTTGACCAGCAGCCCCTGATAATATCCGTGACTGAATTGTTCTTCGCTTTTATCATTGCCGGGGGTCAGATCGAGCCGCTGTAAAATCCGTTCTCTGTTTTCCGTCAATGCCCATAATCCGGGTCGGATTCTGAAGAATTGTCCGCTGTTCTGAACAATTCTTCTTATTGATGCCTCCGGGGTCTTGGTTTTCCATGAAGAAAAATCGACAATTTCATTCAAACGCCGCAGAGTGGCATAGCCGCCGGCGCCGCGCATGGCTTCAACTACCTGATGTTCCTGAGTTTCTTTATTCATTTTATCCGGTTCCGTTCCATTTTTTATTTGACAACATACAATAAGTCATCAACGCGGTTTAGTCCACATCAGGATACCGTGTTTTCAGTTTTTCCCCGGATGCGCGGACCCGTCATCCGTAACACTCAACAGGACTGCCGTCACGACTGACCGTGACTTTCCGGCTCCTTTGAGCCGGAAAGTCATCACGACGTAGCCTCGGTTTTTGCGCCTGTACGGCGCAAAAACCGGCGAAGTCGGACGGGTGTTATTACCACAAAACTCTATTACTTACACCCCGCATACCGCCAAACTGTCTTTTCTTTATATTCTTTCCTTTTCAAAATTCCGTTACTCGGCTTGAAAAACAAAACATAAAACCAAGGATTGTCCGGCCAATACGCTGAACTCCGGGATATTCCCCGACCTGCTTTTTTATTTTTAACATTACTAACGGCGGCATTTCATCACCGGAAATACCGCAAAACTGTCTTTATATTCAAAAATAAAAACACGCCGCGTTTGCGGCGTGTTCTTATTCTCTATTATCAACACCGGTTTCAGTTGTTGAACTGGCAGACCGAAATCACCATCTGTCCGAAAATATCGTCGGCATTGCATCCGCGGGAAAGATCGTTCAGCGGCTTGCGCAGCCCCTGCAGCACCGGCCCGTAGGCGTCGGCGTCGGCGAGACGCTGCACCAGCTTGTAGCAGATGTTGCCGGCGTTGAGATCCGGGAAAATCAGCACATTGGCCGCGCCCTTGAGCGGGCTGTCCGGCGCCTTGGCGGCCGCCACCGCCGGCACGATGGCCGCGTCGGCCTGCAGTTCTCCGTCGCAGATGATATCCAGTTTCTCCGCCGCGATGCGTTCCCGCATCTTGTCCGCCGCCGCGGTGATCTTCTCCAGGATCTCGTTGCTGGCGCTGCCCTTGCTCGAGAAGGAGAGGAACGCCACTTTCGGGGTTTTGCCGATCAGGGCGCGGTAGGTATTGGCGGTGGCAAGGGCGATATCCACCAGCTGGTCGGCGTCGGGGTTGGGATTGACGCCGCAGTCGCCGAACAGCAGCACATTGTCGCCGGCCGGCGCCGGTTTCTTGAGATCCATCACAAAGCAGCTGCTCGCCATCTTGATGCCCGGCGCGGTGCCCAGGCAGTGGAAGGCGGCGCGGAGCATATCGGCGGTGGAGGCGATGCTGCCGGCCACCAGGCAGTCCGCCAGGCCGCGGCGCGCCATCATCGCGCCGAAGTAGATCCGGCTCTCCATCGTCTTGAGCGCTTTTTCACGGGTCATGCCCTTGGCTTCGCGCATCTTGAAGAATTCCTCCGCGAAATCGGCGAACAGCGCGTCGGCGCGGTAATCCAGCGATTCGAATTTGCGCTCCGTCACTCCGGCCTTGGCGCAGGCGGCGGAAATTTCCGCCCCGCTGCCCAGCACTATCACTTTGGAGGCGATTCCGGCCTCCGCCGCCTTGTTGGCGGCGGCGACCACCCGGTAATCCTGCCCCTCCGGCAGCACAACGGCGCGCGGATTCTTACGCGCCCGCTCGATCAGACTCGGCATTACAGACATTCTTCAACTCCTGATTTATTGGTTTTTTATTGTTTTTTGATCCGACAGCCGTCTGCTGAAAATATTCCTTAAAGCCCCAGCACTTCCACCGTGCTGCGGGCGATCATCAGCTCCTCGTTGGTCGGCATCACCAGCAGTTTCACCGCCGAATCCGGGGTGGAAATGACGCCGGCCCTGCCGAAATGCTCATCGTTGAGTTTCGCATCGATCTTCACCCCGATCGCGCCGAGACCGTCAGCGATATCCTTGCGGGTGGGGGTGGAATACTCGCCGATGCCGCCGGTGAACACGATCGCGTCCGGCTTGCCGGTCAGCATGTAGTAGCCGCCGATGTATTTGACCACCCGGCGGGCGAACATCTTCAGCGCCAGCGCCGCCTGCTTGCTGCCGCCTTCCGCCGCGCTGATCATGTCGCGCATATCGCCGGAATTGATCCCGCCCACGCCGAACAGACCGGATTTCTTATTGAGGATGGTATCGACCTCCTCGGCGGTTTTGCCCAGCCCGAGCATCCGGATCACCACCGCCGGGTCCAGATCTCCGGAGCGGCCGCCCATCATCAGCCCTTCGAGCGGGGTGAGCCCCATCGAAGTATCGATGACTTTGCCGTTCTTTACCGCCGCGATGCTGCAGCCGTTGCCCAGATGGCAGGTGATCAGGTTGACCTCATCCGCCTTCTTGCCCAGGAATTCCGCCGCCGCCAGTGTCACGAAGTGGTGGCTGGTGCCGTGGAACCCGTATTTGCGGATGCCGTACTTGGTATAGTATTCGTAGGGTATCGCGTACAGATAGGCCTCCGGCGGCATGGTCTGGTGGAACTGGGTGTCGAACACCGCCACATTGGGCACTCCCGGCATGGCCGCCTCGCAGGCCTCGATGCCGGCGAGGTTGGCGGGGTTGTGCAGCGGACCCAGCGCGAAGTTTTCGCGGATGACCGCCTTGACCGCCGCATCCACCTTGACCGGGGCGGTGATCTTCTCGCCGCCGTGCAGCACCCGGTGTCCGGCAGCGGAGATCTCGCTCAGATCCTTGACCACGCCGTCCTTCGGGTCGGTCAGCGCGGCGCAGATCTCCCGGACCGCGTCCGCATGGCTCTTTATCGACGTGATCACGCGCTCCGACTTAAATCCGTCCCCGCGCTTGAAAATCAGATTCGGCTGCTCCGAGCCGATGCGCTCCACCTGCCCCTTGGCCGGGGTGCTGCCGTCCTCCATCGAGAACAGAGTGAATTTCACCGAACTGCTGCCGGCGTTCAATACCAGAACTTTCATTTTGCTTCCTTCCCTGAATATCAACTTTCGGATACTTGAATTAAAAACGCGTACGGCGGCGCAGTCCGCCGCCGGTAAACCTACTTTTTCCGGAATATGATTCTGCCCTTGGTCAGATCGTACGGCGACATCTCCATCGTCACCTGGTCGCCCGGCAGGATCCGGATGAAATTCATCCGCATCTTGCCGGAAATATGGGCGTTCACCGTCACTCCGGCATCGGGAATCTCCACCTTGAACATCGTGTTGGGCAGCAGTTCCCGCACAATACCGTCTACTTTGATTGCTTCATCTTTGGCCACGTTAAAATCTCCGGTTGGTTATCGGTTATAAGTACCATGTGTTCGAAATGAGCCGACCGTTTGCCGTCGCGGGTGCGCACCGTCCAGCCGTCGGCGCGGTCGGTAACCACCTTGCCGGTGCCCAGATTCAGCATCGGCTCGATGCAGAGCACCATCCCCGGCTCCAGCACCGGCCCGGGGGTCGGGCAGACGTAATTGGGCACTTCCGGCGGCTCGTGCAGTCTGATGCCGCACCCGTGCCCCACGTAATCGCGCACCACGCCGAGGCCGTATTCCCGCGCCTTTTCCTCCACCGCGCGGGAAATGTCCCGCACGCGGTTGCCGGGCAGCGCGGCCTTTATGCCGGCGGTCAGCGCCTCTTCGGTGCCGCGGAGCAGCCGCTCCGTGTCCGGCGCAAGTTTGCCGAACCCGAAAGTGCGGGCGCAGTCGCCTACCGCGCCGTCGATGCTCACGCCCACATCGATGCTCACAATATCGGTGTCCGCGATGACCTGTTCCGGCGAGGCGATGCCGTGCACCACCACATTGTTCAGCGAAATGCAGATGTTGCCGGGGTAGCCGGCATAGCCCAGAAAGGCGCTGGTGCCGCCGGTTCCGGCGATAAGTTCAGCCGCCAGCCGGTCGAGGTCGAAAGTGGTCATTCCCGGCCGCGCCAGTTCCTCCAGCCGGTCGCGCACCTCCGCGGTGGCGGCGGCGGCGCGGCGGATGCGCCCGATTTCCTCCGGAGTGTGGATTATGCAGTTGCGAGCCATACCGCGCACCGGGGTTTTATTCTTCCCCGCCGAGTTCGCGCTGCAGCAGACGGAATATCTGTTCCTTGTCGCCTGCCGCCACTTCCAGCAGCACGCCCTCCTTGGAATAATAGTCGATCAGCGAGCTGGTCTGTTCGTAGAAAACCTTGAGCCGCGCCTTGGCCGTTTCCAGGGAATCGTCCGGGCGCTGGAACAGTTCTCCGCCGCATTTGTCGCAGACATTTTCTTTTTTCGGCGGCAGATAGAGTTTGTTGTAGATGGCTCCGCATCCGCGGCAGCCGATCCGGGAGGTCAGCCGCGAGAGCAGCAGTTCATCGTCCGCTTTCAGGTAAATCACCCGGTCCAGAGTCATGCCGAGTTCGCGCAGCGCGGTTTCGAGCAGATCCGCCTGGGGGACGGTGCGCGGAAACCCGTCCAGAATAAAACCGTTGCGGCAGTCCGGTTCGGCCAGCCGGGCCCGCACCATGCCGGCCACGACTTCATCCGGCACCAGTTTTCCCTCTTTCATCAGCGCGGCGGCCTGTTTGCCCAGAGCGGTGCCGCGGCTGATTTCACCGCGCAGGATATCTCCGGTTGAAATGTGCGCCAGCGGGTACTCCGCCAGAATGCGCTCCGATACCGTGCCTTTTCCGGCTCCCGGCGCCCCGATGAAGATGAGATTTTTCTGTTTCAGCATTTTTCCGCTCCCAGGTTTATTTTACAGTCCGCTTTGACTTGGAAAACTCTTATTTCCGGCCGCTCAGCCGCAGCAGTTCGCCGGGCAGCTCCGCCGCCGGCACTTCCCGCTGCGAACCGTCCGCCATATTCTTGATCACCGCGGTGCCGTTCGCCATCTCGCTTTCGCCGCGGATTACCGCGAAGGCCGCGCCGATCCGGTTGATTTCCCGCAGTTGCGCCTTGAAGGAGCGGTCCTCCAGCATCACCGCCGTTTTCACCCCCGCCCGGCGCAGTTCATCGGCCAGCACCAGATTGGCCAGCCGCGCTTCGGCGTTCAATCCCGCCAGACCCGCTTCCGGTGCGCCGTCCGCGGCGGCGCCGATTCCCGGCGCGTCCTGCACCAGCAGCAGCCGCTCCATGCCGGCGGCGAATCCGACACCGGCCAGCGGGCGGCTCTGCCCGGGCAGCGTCAGTTCGTAACGGCCACCGCCCCCAATGGCGGTGGCCGGGCCGAGCCCCGGATGCGTCACTTCAAAAACCGTATGCACATAGTAATCCAGTCCGCGCACCAGCAGCGGATCGACTTTGAAATTCACTTTCAGCGCGGTAAGCGCTTTCACCAGTTCATCGAAATAGGCCTGCGACTCCGCGCTGAAACCGCGCGCATAATCCGGCGCGCCGGCGATCTCCGCCCGGCAGCGCTCCTGCTTGCAGTCCAGCATCCGCCAGATGTTGCGTTCAAAACGGGTGCGGCAGTCCTCGCACATTCTGTCCAGCCGCGGCGCGAAATAACCGCGCAGCAGTTCCTCCGCCGCCGGCCGGTCGGCCGCCGTGCCGCGGGTGTTCACCGCCACCGTGCATCCGGTGATGCCCAGCGCTTCCAGATAATTGACCAGCATGGAAATACATTCGGCGTCGATAAGCGGCGAAATCCGGCCGCAGTTCTCCACTCCCACCTGATGAAACTGGCGCCGGCGGCCGGCGGCCGGCCGTTCGCCGCGGAACATCGGTCCGCAGTAGAAAACCCGCTGTTCCACTCCGTTGAGCACATCGGTATTGAGCAGCGCCCGCATCACTCCGGCGGTGCCCTCCGGGCGCAGGGTCAGGCTGCGGCCGCCCCGGTCCTCGAAGGTGTACATCTCCTTGCGCACCACCTCGGTTTCATCGCCGAGCCCTTTTTTGAACACCTCGGTATATTCGAAGACCGGCGTGCGCAGTTCCCCGTAGCCGTAGCGGGAAAAAATCTCCACCGCGGTGTTTTCCATCGTCCGCCATCTTTTCGCTTCGCCGGCGAATATATCCGCCGTACCCGGGGGTGGGGCAAATCCAGCCATGATAATCAGAATCCGTTCATTGTTGTTTGTTTTTATTCACAAATTTTCAGTAATATCCGGAAAAAAACCGGAAACGCCCGGAACCTTTAAATTTCAACGGACGTTTCACATTTTATTCCGGTTAACTCCGCCGGAGCGGATCATCTGAAGCGCTTCGGGTTGAGTTTCTCCACCGCCGCTTTCAGTTCCTTGCCGGCCCGGAATTTCACCACCGCGCGCTCCGGTATCACCACTTCGTCGGCCGGCTTGTTGGGGTTGCGCCCCTTGCGGCTCTTGCGCACTTTGATTTCGAACACTCCGAAATTCCGCAGTTCGATAGTATTGCCCGACCGCAGTTCCTCCGCCATATAATCCAAAGTCCGCTGCACCACCTCGGCCACATCATTCTGAATAAAACCGGTGTCGCGGGCGATTTTCACAACCAGATCGCGTTTCGTCATTTTCCCTTCCTTAAGCTTCTGAATTTCTCCGAATTCCGTATCTTACGGGTCCGCCGCATCCGCCGTTGCGGATAACCTTATAATATTGCACCGGAATGTCTTTCCGTCAATGCCTTGTCTCCTCAAAACCGGAAAAAGCGCTCCGGTCAAAGCGGCATGCTTCCGATCCGCTTGTACCCCCAGTCCAGCAGCCGGCGGCAGAAATTATCCCGGTCTACGGCGTTCGGAAATCCCATCACGCAGCCCATCAGCCGGCGGCCGCCGCGCACGGCGCTGAAAGTCAGGCAGGATCCGGCCGCCCTGGTATATCCGGTTTTCATCCCGTCCACTCCGGGATAGTGCGGATTTATCAGTTTATTGGTCGAAGTCAGCACGGTCGAGTCGGCCGCCGCGGAGGAAACCTTCTGCCTGGGAATGGTTTCCTGCTGGGTGGCGAGATATTTCATCAGCAGCGGGTATTCGGTGAGCCGCTCCCCCAGCAGCACCATGTCCTCGGCGCAACTGCGCGAATCGGAATTTTTGCCCGGCAGGCCGCACGGGTTTATAAAGTCGGTGTGGCGCATGCCGATCTCCCGCGCCCGGCGGTTCATCAGCGGCACGAACTGCGCGCTGCCGCCCTCCATAAGGCAGGCCAGCTGCACCGCGGCGTCGTTGGCGCTCTTGATCGCGGCCGCCTTGAGCAGGTTGTCCACGCTGATTTTTTCCCTGGTATCCAGCCAGATTTCGCCTTCTTTGACCGCGGCCGCCTCGGAAGTAACCTGCACCGTCGTTTCCGGGGAAAAGTCCCGCCGGTTCTCCATCCGCTCGAAACACAGCAGCAGAGTCATCATCTTGGTCATCGAAGCGGGCGGCAGCATCTTCTCCGGATTTTTATCCCACAGCACCGTCCGGCTGTCCATATCGACCAGAATGCCGGCCCTGGCTCCGGCGCTGCCGGGGCTGATTTCCTTGGGCGAGAAATCCGTATGGCGCGATCTGGAATAGTTGAACGGCTCGCCGAACCGGGGATTACCGGAAAGACGGCGGTAGAGGAACCCGCTTCCCGGCGGCGGCAACGCGCCGTTCCCGGCGGTTTTTTCCAGTTTGTACCAGTTCCACAGCCCGGCCGGCGTCACGCCGCCGTTTTCAGAACGGGTGATAACCGGTGTCTCCGTTGTATCCCGGCCGGCCGCCGCCGGAGTTTCCTCAACTGTTTCCTCATCCGCGTCCGGTGTCCGCGGGGAGCGCTTGCCGGCCAGCACGGCGAGCAGCACTAAATGCACCGAGATGATGACCGCGAAAATCGCCAGCGTAAGTTTGCCGACTGAACTGCGTTTTTCCTTTTTTTCCATATTGACGCGCCTATTTTTTCACCGGTTGAAACACGCCCGCCGCCGCCGCCCGGTTCATGGCGCTCACCAGCGCGTTGAGCGCGGCCAGATCGATATTGGAATGTTCGCCGGCGGCATATACCAGCGTGCCGCCGTGTCCGTCGGCGCCGCAGCCGCAGCGGAGCCCGATAAAGGCGATGGCATGGGCGTCGGCGTCCTTGCCCAGACTGCTTTCGGTGAACTCCTCCAGTTTGAATTCCGGCATCAGCCCGGCCGCCTTGAGCGCATGCACCACCGCCGACAGCGGACCGTTGCCGGTCCCGCTTAAAACGTACTCTTTGCCGTCGGCGCGCCATGTGAATTTCACTTCCGAATTTCCGTCTTCGACGGTACGGGTATAGTTATCCATCCCGTAGCACCCCGTCTGATTGACGAAACACTCGGTGAAGATCCGGCGCAGCAGCGCGGAATCGATCTCCCCGCCGTGAGCGTCCAGGTAACGCTGCGCCGCCGCGCCGATTTCCGGATGCATGCTCTTGGGCGGATAAATGCCGAATTCGTTTTCCAGCACAAACACCACCCCGCCTTTGCCCGACTGGCTGTTGATGCGGATGAGTTTTTCATACTGGCGGCCGATGTCGGCCGGGTCCAGATGCAGATACGGCACTTTCCAGCCCTGATCGAAGAAACCGCTGATCTCCTCCCGCTGATCCAGCCCTTTGCGGATGGCGTCCTGATGCGAACCGGAAAACGCGGTGAACGCCAGCGCTCCCGCATAAGGATGCCGCGGATGCACTTCGATGCCGGAGTTGCGCTCCACGATGCGCACGATTTCCGGCATATTGCCGAAATCGAGTCCGGTCTTCACTCCGAAGGATTCCAGATTGAGCGCAAGTACCGAAATATCCAGATTGCCGGTGCGCTCCCCGTGCCCGAAAATCGTGCCCTCCACCCGGGTCGCTCCCGCCATGATCGCCATTTCGCTGGCCGCCACCGCGCACCCCTGGTCGTTATGGGCGTGGATGCTCACGGTGGTTTCGTCCATATAGGGATACTTGCGGCAGAAAAGCTCGATCATGTCGGCGTACTGGTTGGGCGGACGGCGCTCCACCGTGGCCGGCAGATTGAGGATGAAATTCTCCTTGGCGGCCTTGCCCCAGGTCTGTTTGACGGCGATGCACATATCCACCACGAAATCCAGATCGCTGTCGGTGAATTCCTCCGGTGAAAATTCGTAGGCGCAGACATCCAGCAGACCGGCGCGCTCCAGCGCCTCGCGGCACATCCGGGTGCCTTCCACCGCCATCTTCAGCACATCTTCGCGGGTATGGTGAAAGACGAACCGGCCGTGCAGGTCGCTGCTCGCCACATAGCAGTGCAGGATCGCGTTCTTCACCCCTTTCAGGGATTCCACGGTGCGGTCGATCAGGTGCCGCCGCGCCTGCGTCAGCACGGAAATCCGCACATCGTCCGGAATGAGATTTTTCTCTATCAGCATCCGCACGAAATTGAAATCGTCTTCGGAACTGGACGGAAAACTGACTTCTATCTCCTTAAAGCCGATACCGGCGAGCATCCGGAAATATTCCAGTTTTTTTTCCGGATTCATCGGTTCCGGCAACGCCTGGTTGCCGTCGCGCAGATCCACCGAGGTCCAGACCGGCGCCCTGGTTATCACTTTATCCGGCCATTGCCGCCCGGTGATTTTGACCGGCTCCGGATAACGGTATTTCACTCTCGTTCCGCTCATTTTCATATATCTCCAAAACTGCCGCGCCGAGCGGCGGCGGCGTACTGTTACCGACCCTTAATATTCTTGAAATACAAATATACCTTGAATCGGACCGGATTGCAACTATATTTTCCACAGCGCGGTCCGCCGCCGGTTAACGCCGGGGCGGTCAGGCGTTTTACAGAAAAAAACAACGGGGGCCGGATATGTATTCCGAATCATGCGGCGGTAAAGATAAAAATAAAAATCTGACCGTCCTCGGATCCCGCGGAGTTTCCGGCCGGGCGGTGAAGCGTCTGGCCGGGCTCCGCGGTTACTCCGTCCGGGAGGTCAACGACGACGGCTTTTCGGCGGCGGACTTCGACGGGGCGGACATCGTCGTCGCCAGTCGGGGGGTGCATCCGCTGAAATCCCCGGCCTGGAAAGCGGCCGCCGCCGGCGCGGAAGCCGGGCGGTGGGAATTCATCGGCGAACTGGAATTCGGATTCCGGCACTGGCGGCATCCGCTGGCGGCGGTAACCGGCACCAACGGGAAAACCACCGCCACCGAGTTGACCGGCGCGCTGCTGCGGTCGGTCGGCGTCAATGCCTTCGAAGCCGGCAACATCGGGCTGCCCCTTTCGGAACTGGCGGCCCGGGATGCGGAAAACCGGCTCGGCGCCGCCCCGGTCGCGGTGGTGGAGGTCAGTTCGTTTCAACTCGAACTGTGCCGGGATTTCGCGCCGTCCGCGGCGGCGCTGCTCAATCTGGAATCCGATCACGAGGACCGTTACGCCGGCGGCTTCGATGAATACCGCCGGGTGAAACTCTCGGTTTTCGACCGGGTGCCGTCC
>JAZRUY010000043.1:0-2772 GCA_045598845.1 Victivallaceae bacterium | reverse complement strand
GGTCAACGCGGTGAACGGCCTGGATACCGGTTATTCGCTGAAGATGGCTTCCGCCGCTCCGTCCGCGATGTCCGGTCTGCTGTCGCTCGATGCTCCGGATTTGAATATGTCCTCGCTGTCCTCCTCCGCTCCGGCTTACGGTGTAGCGGCGGATCTGTACGGCGGTGACGACCGGCTGCTCCGCCCGGAGGTGACCAAGATCGCCTGACGGAAAAAGCGGCATCGCATCCGGGTGATGCGGTGCCTTTACTTGAATTGCGCCGCTATTTTGCGGCGCATATTTATTTGCCGCGGCCGTACGACTGTTTTTGCGTTGCGGTTGGGATACGCTCCGGCGGCGGGAGTTGGGAGTTTAATCCCGGTGTTTTATATGCTATATTATACTTGCGGGATTTGGTATTCCCGGGTAAACAATTACTGTGTTTGTAAGGATGTAAGCAATGCGAGAGGCGACATTTCTGATTCAGGCCGATGACCGCAAGGGGCTGCTGGCTGAAATTTCCGGGTTCTTCTACCGCCGCGATTTCAACATCATCCATTGCCGGCAGTACACCGATTCACTGGAAAACCGCTATTATATGCGTATGGTCATCGAGATGGGATCGGTTCTGACCAAGAAACGGATAGAGGATGATTTCAAGGCGCTGGCGGAAAAATTCCGGTTGGAATGGAATGTGTATTACAGCGATGAACTGGTCAATATGGCGGTGATGGTGTCGCGCACTTCGCACTGTCTCTACGATCTGCTCGCCCGGGCGCAGGAGGGGGATCTGCCCTGCCGGGTACCGCTCATCATCGGCAATCATCCCGAACTGGAGGCGGTCGCCGACCGTTTCGACATTCCGTTTTACTGCTGCCCGGTTCTGGAAGGCGGCAAGGAGGAACAGGAAAAACAGGTGCTTGAACTGCTGCGCCGCCACCGCGTCAATTTAGTTGTGCTGGCCCGCTATATGCAGATTCTTTCCGACCGTTTCATCTCCGCCTATCCGATGCGGATAATCAATATCCATCATGCTTTCCTGCCTTCGTTTCAGGGCGGCAATCCCTATCAGCGCGCCTGGGAGCGCGGCGTGAAGATGATCGGCGCCACCGCGCATTACGCCACCGCGGATTTGGATGAAGGCCCGATCATCGAGCAGGATGTGGAGCGCATCGGCAACAGCGATACTCCGGAAACGATGAAGAGCATCGGCAAGGATATTGAACGGCGGGTTTTGACCCGCGCGGTGCTGGCGCATCTGGAGCACCGGGTGATCACCCGCGGCCGCCGCACTGTCGTATTCCCCAGGTGAGCGCTGATTTATGGATAGAGCCATCGGCAGCGGCGGACACCGGATATACGGGGAAATTCCGTTTCTGGTTCTGACTTTTCTGCTGCCGTTCAAATTCGGGCTGCTCAACTTGCCCGAATTCTCCGTTTATTTTCCCTGCGATGCGGCGGAGTGGCTGCTTCTGCCGTGGAGCGGCGGAGTTTTCACCTGTCTTGCCGGTGCGGTTCTGCTCTGGGCTGTGTTATGGCGCGGTTTGCCGCTGAAACGTTTTCACTCCGCCGCCGGAATTACAACTTTGCTGTGGGCGGCCGCCGCGCCGCTGGCCGTGCTTCCCGGCGCGTTTCATGCGCAGCCGCGGGAGAGTTTTACCTCGTTGTTTGTCCATTTTCTCGGTATCGGCGCTTACGCGCTCTGCGCGTTTGTGCTTGCCGGCGATGAAGAGTGGAAAAAACGTTTTTTCCGCACGGTCGCCGTTTCCGCCGCATTGCTGGGGATAACGGTATGGCATCAGTATTTTCGGGGTATGGATGAAATACGGGAATTCGCTTCCGCGCAGGCGGAGCAGGGGGTGGATTACGGTGTGCTGGTGCGCGCCAAGCTGGCCGAAGGACGGATTTCCGGGAGTTTCGGCAGCTGCAATGCGCTGGCCGGCTGTCTCGCCGCGCTGATTCCCGCCGCCGCCGCTGTTTCGCTGACTTTTAAGCGCCGGCTTTACCGGGTTTTAAGCGTTGCCGCTTTGGTTGCGCTGCTGCTTCCGGCGCTGTGGTGGACTGGGTCGCGGGGAGCGTTGCTGGCGTTGTTTTCCGGTGCCGCCGCCGCTGCCGCCGTTTATTTTTCCGGGAATAAAAACTTCCGCGTGATCATGATTGCCGTATTTGCGCTGCTGGTATTGTCCGGTATCGGCACGCTGTACCGCGGCGGCAGGAATTTCATGTCTTTTGCCCAGAGGGCCGGATATTACCGCATTTCCGCGCGGATGACGGCCGGTCACCCGCTGACCGGTTGCGGCTGGGGAAGATTTTATACCTGCAATATGCAGTGGAACCGCGGCTGCGGCCAGGAGGCCGCCCGTGACCCGCACTGTATCATTGCTGCTTTTGCCGGCATGGCCGGAATTCCGGCGGCGTTGCTGATTGCCGCCGCATTGATTGCTCCGCTGGCGGCGGATACCCGTATTTTCCGGCGGGAACACGATTTTTTTGCGCTCTTCGGGATTGCCGCCGGTACTGCGGCGGTGATACATCTGCAGCTGGATTCCGATATGCCGGTGCCTGCGATACTGGCGCTTTTCTGCGGGGTGCAGACTGCGGTGCAGGGCGTCCGGGAAACCGTGCCGGATGCCGGCCGCCGCGGAGCGGCGTTTTACGCATCGGCGCTTTACGCCGTCATCGCTGTCGCGGCCGGTATTGGCATTTCCCGCGGCGAAGCCGCTTTTTCGCGGCTCTCCTGCCTGGTTGCTCCGCAAAGCGCGGCGGAACGTTCCGCCGCCGCCGCCGCCCCC
>JAZRUY010000042.1:0-5498 GCA_045598845.1 Victivallaceae bacterium | reverse complement strand
GGACATCCCAGTAGTCGAATTTAACCGGCCAGCCTTGCCGAGGTTCGTTGATGAGGTCGTAGCCGTACACCTGCGGATTGCCGCGGAAAGCGGCGGCGAGTTTTTTCCATGAATCCAGATATACCCGCAACGCCTCTTCGTCTTCGAATATGTAATGCGAGCCGCGTTCATCGGTTCCGCGGAATACGGCATGCAAATCAATGACAAACCGGATACCGTACGGCTCGGCGCGTTTCAGCACCCGCTGCCATTTGACGATCTGATAATCGATCCATTCGCTGTACAGTTTCGCATTCTGCATGATGTCCGCGATTTTGAATGTGCCGGATGCCAAATCGAATGTGTCGCTACCGCTGGCGTTGATCTGAGCCCGCACCAAATTTACGCCCCAGTCTTTCAGGGTTTGCAGATCATCATCATTCATTTCGCGCGGTGACGGCGACATCACTCCGCGCATTTGCGGCATATTCCTGACATTTTCGGGATAGGAAATCTTGTAGTCGGCATTGCCGTGGTCCGGAATCACATCGATGCGCAACGAGTCCAAGTCACATTGCGCGGTACCGGAGCTCTGGAAGAGACCGAAACGCATCTTGCCGTCGCAGGCATCCTCCGGCACTGCGGCCGAGTATGCGATTTCTTTCCATTCATCTCCCGGCCGCACTCCGCCGCTGTCCTCGGAATAGTTGGCAAAATAATGCCCGTCGCCGTCGCGGTAGGAAATTATGAATTTTGCGCCGTTGTACTTGCTGATAGGGCGGGAAATGTTTTCTCCTCGGATTTTTACCCGTACCAGCATACACTTGCCCCGGTAAGGAGTTATGTCGAAAGGTTCGCTGTACATGTATTCCATGGTCGGGCTTTCTTCGCCAGAAGCCACCGTTACGGTAATGATGTTCCCGTTGCGTTCGCCGCGGTCAGTGATGAATTTGGAATCCGGGTTACACCGGTCTGCGCAACAACATCCTGTCAGCAAGATCATTGCCGCCAGCAATGCGAATTTTGATCGCTTCATTTTTGTTTCTCCCTTGATTTCCAGGTTTTGATACGCTCTGTTTTTCGGTGCATATATTATACCGTAATAATTAAACCGACCGGAGCATTCTTTCAAGTGCTGACAAAAGTATTTTTTGAAATTCTTCCGTATTTGCCGGATTTTTTTGCATATTTGTTCCACCGGGATCTGCAACATGCGGTAATAATTGAAAAAACGTGATTTCCGCCGTACCTTATGAAAGTTTAAGTTTGATGACAGACAAGCGATGATTGAATTTCCCAAGTAATCAGCGATGACATTCTTTTTTTAATGCTACTGTAACGGTACACGATTCCATCACTCACGGAATTATGATTTCATATTCTACGTTTTATAAATAATGAGCAGATTCAGTTTTTTCCGTTTGAATTTTGTAATCCGTAGTTTGCGTTCACGTTACGGATTGTTCCGATTTGCCATGCTTGTTTTCATTATCGGCACCGCATTTATGGTACCGGCTAAAATCAATGTCCGGTTCGCGCTTATGGTTGAAGAGATGTTCCGGCATGGTTTCACCATATTCCCCGGCATAAACGGCTACCCTTACCCGGATTATTTTTCCACCTGGATGGCGACGGCATGGCTTACTTCGGGAGGAGGAATACCTCGGTTGACTCATCTGCAGTTGTTTATCGCTTTGCCGACCATGTTATGCGGCGCCGGTGCGGTGCAGTTGACTTTCAAGATAGGCGAACGGCTGCGGCGCGGTGCGGGACTTCCCGCGGCCCTGCTGTTGTTGCTGGTGGAGTCGTTTTCCGTTTCCTGTATCAGTTTCGGTCTTGATATCGCCGTTACCGCTGCTACCGCCGGCATGCTGTACTTGACCATGAAAGGCATTTCCGCAAAAAAGACTGTGATTTGGTTTGTTCTGCTGGTTTTTTGCAGTTATATAGTGCGCGGTCCTTTGGGATTGTTTGTTTTTTCAGCCGTAAACTGCGGTTTTATGCTGTTCTCGCGTCAAATCTCGCTTGCGGCGACATGCGGCGCTTCCTCTGCCGGGCTTCTGATTTTACTGTTCGGCGCAACCCGTACGCTGATTCTGCGGCAGGGCGGAGAGGAACTTTGGGCGCAGTTCCTTTTCTGCCAATTCGGCAGCCGCATATCTGAAACTAACCGGCTGACGTTTTATATCGGAAGCGCCGTTTCCATGTTGCCGGTGTCTCTGCCGGCAGTCTGCTGCCTCCTGCGCAAACGCTGCCGCAATTGGACCGCCGCGGCATTGCTGGCCGCCTTCGTGCTGCCGTATGCGCTGCTGGGGATTATCGGCGCCGGGCATTTACGTTACCTTTTTCCGGCATTCCCGGCCGCCGCGGCGCTCGCCGGCGCCGCGTGGCCGCGCTTCCGTATCGGGAATCATAAAATACGGGCATTTACCGTTCCGCTGTTAAAAATACTTGTGATTGTGGCGCAAATCGCAATCGCGGGATATATGTTTTACCGCGGCCGCCTGATGCCGGCGGTTGCCCCGCTGGCCGGCGCGGCTGTGTTGTTACCGCTGATGCGGAGCGGAATCCGTCGTGACTGCGCATTGCTCTTCGGCGCGGTTGTCCTGCTGTTTACCGCGGTTTTTCCTCTTGTGTCGCTCCGGGAAGATTCTTCCGATTTTGTGAGCAGGGCGGATCGTTTTGTCACCGGAACACTCTGGATGTATGAAGTAGGTCCGGACCATGATGACCTGAAATATATTTTCTGCTCATCCCAAAAAGACAAAGTGCGGTATGTGCTGAAAGATGATGATGATATTCATCAGGCCTCTCTCAGCGGCGGGACGATGAAATTTCTCAACAGAATCATGCCGTCTCTGTTCCCGACCGGGAAAATCCGGCATTACTATGAAAAGATGTATCCGGCGATCCGGACGCAGGATCTTCCGGCTGCGCTGCGGAACGGTGATGCGGTGCTGTTCCGCGAAAAACGTTTTTCGGAGGACGCCGTGCGCGGCTTGACAACCGGAAGCGGTTTGATTCCTCAAATCGTATTGCATGGAAAACTCGGGCATCGCCGGTATGTGCTGGTGCGGTTCAACGCACTTCCGTGAAGAAACCCGGGATATTTCAAGATAATTCAGCTTGAACTGATGTTTAGGTGAGATTTGTTATTTGATACGGCGGTGCTGAAAGGAACGAATTCTAAAACTGAAGCAACAAAACAAATCTTTTTTCAATGTGTTGCAACAAGACCGGCTGCATCGTATTTTCTCCGAAGTACGCCGATGAGATTTTTCTTAAAGATCCGTTTTCTTGCTCTGTAAGTGAGGATATAATTGATTCCGATCGTCTTTCCCTATCAACCGCTCTGATTTTGCCACGTATAGCCATGATTTTCGTTTCGTATGCATTTCCCATATATCAGATACATCGCACCGGTTTCTCTGGTTAGCCGCATTGCAACTGTCCCCGCCATGCCAACGGCGACAAGCGTACTCATAGCTACTATTCTCCTTTGGATTTGGGGTGATATGCAACCAGAGAATTTTTTCCTGTCCTAATCCGTAATCCTTAGCCTATATTTGCTCAACGGTTTTCATCTGATGCATCACCTGAAGTTGAGATTTTTACCTTTTCAAAATGCCCGTTAAGCTTTTTTAATTCATCACGGATCTCACGCTGGGTGTCCAGCATTGCGAATGCTAACATAATGAATTCGAAAAAAATATGCACAACAAATGCAATCGGGATGCAGCTAACTACAAACAGGATAAAGCTGAGAAAAA
This sequence comes from Victivallaceae bacterium, assembly GCA_045598845.1. Taxonomy (GTDB): domain Bacteria; phylum Verrucomicrobiota; class Lentisphaeria; order Victivallales; family Victivallaceae; genus JAZRUY01. The sequence continues at coordinate 1,749 of JAZRUY010000042.1, read as the reverse complement.
AATTGGAGTTTTTGCCGGGGGATAGGATCGCCAGATAAATTCCGACCAGCGTTAAGATATAGATAAATTTTACAATGAACGGAAAAATCATTATTTTAAAATCAATAAGATCAGTGATCCAATTGATGATTTTTTTCTTCTTTTCTGATGAAATAGTCATTTTCTGTCCCAGCCCCGTCAAATTCTCTTTTTCCATAATATTCTCCTCTCTGTTGAATGCCAAATCTTCAATAATTAACACAAAAAGCCGCGGCAATCCAGTATTCATACAAAATATACGTCATATCCAAGACCACGGAAGTCCCGGGTCATGGAGACTGGAAAAACTGGAATTAGCGACCGGAACGATTATTTCTTCTTGAATCCTCCGCAACATTCCACATAGTAGTTCCCGGAACCGTCCCGCCAGTCGCCAACGCCGTCCGTCCGCGTCAGTGTCTTGCCCCAAAACGATCCATCATCGATGATGACCTTTTCCAGAACCGGAGTTTGTGAAACCTGCGCGGCCTGCCCCCGCTCTGAACTCAGCCAGGCTCTGAGGCAGAGCCTGAGAAGCAATATGGCCATCACAATGGCATATATCCAGGCACAAACGAGCGTGACAATGAAAAAGAAGATCAAGGTAGCCACTGCAATGAAGACAGGATAGAATACCCGCTTCACCCAGCCGTGCAGGACAAAAATGTTCCGGCAGGTCAGGACGACATTGGTCAGAATCAGAATCGGAACCAATGTCAATATGTTGTTTGTCAAAACATTGTTATCGTGCTTCCCAAAAGAACTGAAGAAGAGGTAGGATGCGGCGGCAATACCGCCAAGGTATGGCAAAACCAGCGCATAGCGCGTCGGCTGATAATCCTTTCCTTCACTTCCGTTATGATTGAACAGCGCATTGTCAAGGCGAAGTACAAATTTTCTGCAAAAGTGATATGCAGGATTGTCCAGAAGTGCTTTCCCAACATCTTTCATGAACAAAAGAATCCTTCCTTTATTGTCACAGCGTCGGCAATTTCAGCGAAAATTCCTTGCGTACACCATCAGCAACGGTCAACCGATAATAAAACGGCCCGCCTTTTTTTCTCCAATTTTGTCACGTCATGGCGCAATATAGCATTCCACACCCGCTTTTCAATTGAAAACTGGGACGTTTTGGGGAATAATGGCTGTTTTCATAAACTGAAAACTGGTGGGCGATGAGGGACTTGAACCCCCGACATTTTGCGTGTAAAGCAAACGCTCTAACCAACTGAGCTAATCGCCCGGGAGACACACTAATATAGCATCGGCGGAGCATCGCCGCAAGGCGGAAGCATGCCGGTTATCCTTCCCCGCCGTTGTTATTCCTGCAGGCGCCGGCGATGCCGAACGGCACATGCACCGACGGAGCGAAACTGCTGGCGGAATCCAAATGCGGATGGCATTGATCGTCAAAGAATATGTGCGGGCGCAGGGTTTCCAGAATTCTGCCTTTGTCCATGCCGCCCAGAAAATGGGTTTCATCGGCGGTGATGTTCCATTGGCGAAGCGTGTTGATCAGCCGGGCGTGCGCGGGGGCGCTGCGGGCGGTTACGATGGCGGTGCGCAGATACCGGCGATAGGCGCGGCCGTGTTTCAGTTCTTCTTCCTCTTTGGCGTCTTCCAGCCGGCCGAGACCTCCGAGTTTGCGGAAAAAATCCCCCAGCGGTCCGGATTTGAGCGCCACGTCGGCGAGCTCGGATTCCGATTTATAAAACGCTTCACTTCCCTGTT
>JAZRUY010000041.1:0-10070 GCA_045598845.1 Victivallaceae bacterium | reverse complement strand
GTGCTGTGCTGTGCTGTGCTGTGCTGTGCTGTGCTGTGCTGTGCTGTGCTGTGCTGTGTGAACAATTTGCTCCAAGTGGAGCAAATTGTCACCTTGACTGGCCGTCAAGGCGGCAGGCGCAGTTATTAACGGGAAAGCACCGGAAAACGCGGTCGTTGAACCGCCGGCAAACGATGTCAACATCACAGTATGATTTGCACTTTTCATATCCCGTCTCACTTGAAAAAATGACAATTCCAGTTGCGTAAGATATACAAACATTCGCCGTTTTTCAACACTGCCGACTTATTTTTTCAAATATTTTTTATTTCGATTTTGAGGCATAAAATAAAGCACTGCCGAAAACAACATGCGAACAGCACTGACACGGCACAACGATATATGACAGGCAAAAATTTTAACACCGGAAAAAACAAAGGCATCGAAGCTGACAAGCCGCTGAACCCGGCGCCCGGCGCGGCGGAATAGCAGACGCAGCAGACTTAAAATCTGCTCCCAGCAAGGTGTACTGGTTCGATCCCCGTCCTAGAAAGACTTCCCAGATATGTCACCGAGCAGGAACAGTGGTAATCTGAATGGAGAAGTTGCCATTCCGGACGGTGTGACCGAAATCGGACATGGCGCTTTTAAGGGCTGTACCGGGTTGACAAGCGTGGTGATTCCGGACAGCGTGACCGAAATCGGCAAATGGGCTTTCTGCGGCTGCACCGGGTTGACAAGCGTGGTGATTCCGGACAGCGTGACCGAAATCGGTAAATGGGCTTTCTGCGGCTGCACCGGGCTGACGAGCATAGTGATACCCGGCAGCGTGACCGAAATCGGCGACCGTGCTTTCTCCCGCTGCGCCAGTCTGACGAAGGCGGTGATCCGGGACGGTGTAACCGAAATCGGCAATGGTGCTTTCTGGAACTGCATCGGGCTGAAAAAGGTGATGATTCCCGACAGTGTAACCAAAATCGGTGACGAAGCTTTCTGGAATTGCACCGGACTGACGAGCGTGGTGATTCCAGGTAGCATGACAAAAATCAGCGACAATGCTTTCTTCAGATGCACCGGGCTGACGAGCGTGGTGATTCCAGACAGCGTGACCGAAATCGGTAATGGCGCTTTTGAAGATTGTACCAAGCTGACAGAGATAAAGATTCCGGACAGCGTGACCGAAATCGGCAGATGTGCTTTCAATCGCTGTTCCGGGCTGACGGAGATAAAGATTCCAGATAGCGTAACCTATATCGGCGGATGTGCTTTCAATGGCTGTACAGGGCTGACGGAGATAGTGATTCCCGACAGCATAACCTGCATCGACGAATACGTTTTCTGCTGTTGCTCCGGGTTGACTGAAATGAAGATACCGAACGGTGTGACCAAAATTAGCGGCGGGGCTTTCCACAGTTGTAACGGGCTGACGAGCGTGGTGATCCCGGACAGTGTAACCAAAATCGAATTCGATGCTTTTTCAAACTGCACCGGGCTGACGGAGGTAGTTATTCCCGACAGCGTAACCTATATCGGCAGCGATGCTTTCTGTAACTGCACCGGGATGGAAAAGGTAGTGATTCCGGAAAGCGTAACCCAAATCAGTAACGAAGTTTTCTGCAGATGCAGCGGGCTGACGAGTGTGGTGATCCCGGACAGCGTGACCAAAATCGGAGACTATGCTTTCTTCAGATGCACCGGGCTGACGAGCGTGATGATTCCAAACAGCGTGACCGAAATCGGCCGGAACGCTTTCAACGGATGCACCGGGCTGACGAGTATAGTGATACCCGGCAGCATGACCTACATCGGCGATGGCGCTTTTGAAGATTGTACCGGAATGACGGAAGTTGAAATTCCATCGGATTGCGATTACAGTGACGATGCATTCCCGGAAAATTGTAAAATCTTAGAACCTATAGCAAAAGAGTGAAAAATAAAAACACCAGCCTATGATTAATCATATCTGGAACCGTGGCTGAAAAAACTGGTACAGGGGGTATTGTACCTGAAGCAATCAAGTATGCCGGAAATAACAACGGCGACAACCGGACCTGGAAGTTTCAGAATTCCGGCGTAAAAAAAACGCACTGTCATGTGCGTAAAAATGAGGAGTATATCCAAATGACCAACGGAGAGTTTGCGGAATATCTACGTAAAAACAGGGGTAATCTGAACGGGAAATTTGTCATACCGGACGGCGTGACCGAAATCGGCGACTATGCTTTCGCCGAATGCACCGGGATGACGAGCATAGTGATTCCGGACAGCGTGACCGAAATCGGCGAATGTGCTTTCTGCGACTGCACCGGGCTGACGAGCATAGTAATACCCGGCAGCGTGACCGAAATCGGCGACTATGCATTCGCAGGATGCACTGGAATGACGAGCGTGGTGATCCCGGACAGCGTGACCGAAATCGGCGAATGTGCTTTTCGGGGGTGCACCGGAATGAAACAACCGTTAGTCCGGAACACGGTTCTCCTTGCCTGGCCGTCTGCCGCAGGCAAAGCGGAAATACCGTCCGGCGTAACAAAAATAGTTTTATCGTGTTTCTCCGGATGCACCTGGATGACCGGCGTGGTAATCCCGGACAGCGTGACCGAAATCGGCTATGGCGCTTTTGAAGATTGCTCCGGGCTGACAGAGATAAAGATTCCAGACAGCGTGACCGAAATCGGCGGATACGCTTTCTGCGGTTGCTCCGGGCTGACGGAGATAAAGATTCCAGACAGCGTGACCGAAATCGGCTGTGGCACTTTTGAAGATTGTACCGGGCTGACGGAGATAAAGATTCCAGACAGCGTAACCGAAATCGGCAAATGGGCTTTCTGCGGCTGCACCGCGCTGACGAGCGTGGTGATTCCCGACAGCGTGACTATTATCCGCGACTGGATTTTCAGCGACTGCATCGAGATTAAGAGCATAGTACTTCCCGACAGCGTAACCGATATAGGCGAACGTGCTTTCCGGGGATGCACCGGGCTGACGAGCGTGGTGATACCGGACAGCGTGACCGAAATCGGCAACGGCGCTTTTGAAGATTGCACCGGACTGACGAGCATAGTAATCCCGGACAGCGTGATAGAAATCGGCGATGGTGCTTTTGAAGATTGCACCGGACTGACGGAAGTCGAAATTCCATCGGATTGCGAGTACGGTGACGAGGCCTTCCCTGGAAATTGTAAAATTATCCGAAGAAAATGAATGAAATTGAAATATGAAAACGCATTGCCCGGCAGATGAATAAAAAACCGCGGGCATGTTTTTGGGTTTTGAATATCATACTACCGGTGCTATATTTCTCAACACTGGACAACGCTTTGAATTCAACAGCGAACAACGGAGAAATTACGCTATGCGCGAACTGAAACTGGAACGGCCGCTGGCAGTGTTCGATATCGAGAGCACCGGAGTGCTGCCCCTGCACGACCGTATCGTTGAACTGGCTATACTCAAGGTAATGCCGGACGGAACCAGGCAGATGAATGTGCGCCGGCTGAACCCCGGCATACCGATTCCGCCGGAAGCCGCCGCCATTCACGGAATAACCGACGACGATGTAAAAGACTGCCCGTCCTTCGCGGATATCGCGGCGAAACTCTACCGCTATCTGGACGGCTGCGATCTGGCCGGATACAATATCCTCAGCTTCGACGTACCGATGCTGCGCAAGGAATTCGAGCGCGCCGGCATCGAGTTCAAGACCGACGGGCGCCATATCGCGGACGCGTTCAACATCTTCTGCAAACTTTACCCGCGCAGGCTGTCGGACGCCTACCGCATATTCACCGGCAGGGAACTTGAAGGCGCTCACGGAGCGGGGGCGGACACCGAAGCCGCCTATCAGGTGCTGCTGGGGGAAATCGCCCGGCACGAGGAAGTGCCGGATACCGCGGAAGGGCTGGCGGCATACAGCAATCTGCTGGGGGAGGACGGGATAGACCAGACCCGCAGGCTGCGCTGGCGCGGCGGCGAAGTGATCATCAATTTCGGCAAAAACACCGGCAGAACGCTGCGCGATCTCTCCGTCAACGACCCGGGATTTCTGCGCTGGATACTGCACGGGGATTTTTCCGATGAGGTAAAAAAGATAGTTTCGGACGCGCTGGAAGGAAAATTCCCGGAACGCAAAACACAGCCGAAGCAATGACGGGCAAACGTTTTCAGGCGCTGTGCAGTCTGCTCGACGACGAGAGCGACGAGGTGGCGGTGAACGCGATAGCGGAACTGCTGGCCGACCCGCATCCGGCGCTGGCGGAACGGCTGGCGGAAATGCAGGAAAGCGGCAATCCGCTGCTGCGCAGGCGCACTCATCAGCTGGGCGCGGCGCTGAATATGCGGCTGCGCCGGTCGGATTTTTACATGATGCTCCGCCGCGGCGACCCGGATCTGATAAAGGGGCTGTTCAATCTGCATCTGCAATGGTTCGACAACGATTCCCATGCCGCCCTGCTGGAGCGCTGGTGCGGCATGAGGCTGCTCGCCGGCACCCCTGAGCCGGATTCGCCGGAAAAACTTATGAATGTCATGCTGCGGGCGAATCTGGCGGCGAAACCGGATTCCACCTTCCGCCCGGAATACTACTGCATCGGCGCGGTGCTGGATGAGAAAACCGGCTCCTCCGCCCTGCTCTGCGCCGTCGCCAAAAGCCTGGCCGCCGATCCGGATAAATACGGCATCGTGAAACTGGAGGACGAATTCGCGCTGAAATGCCCCGACGGACGGCTGCTGCGGCCGGCGAAAAACTGGCTGCTGACCGGGGATTTCACCGGCAGGCGGCAGGAATGGGACAACGCGCGGCTGCTGCGCTACGCCGCGGCGATGCTGTTTTCCGCGGCGGTGAATTCCGACAGTTTCCGCTATGTGATGACGATGTCGCAGGCGATATGCGGACTGACCGGACCGGCGGCGATGCGCGACTTCCCCTATCCGTACCGGCCGGAGCGGCGGTCTTGAAACGGGACCGGACGCACCGTATATTATTACAGTACCGCAAGTTATTGTATTTTTTTCACATTATTGTATTTTTCACATTACCCGGGGAGATGGCATTATGCGCGCGGCGACAGTAACCCGTACTACCTCTGAAACCGATATCACCGTTCAGATAAATCTGGACGGCTCCGGAACCGGCAATATCAGCACCGGCATTCCGTTCATGGACCATATGCTGACGCTGTTCGCCCGGCACGGGCTTTTCGACCTGGATGTGAAGGCGAAAGGAGATCTCGCCGTGGACTGCCACCATACCATGGAGGATCTCGGGCTGGCGCTGGGCGAAGCGGTGGCCAGGGCGCTGGGCGGCAAAAGCGGCATCCGCCGCTACGGGTTCTTCCTGCTGCCGATGGACGAAGCGCTGGCGGAAACCGCGCTGGATCTATCCGGACGGCCATTTCTGGACATGCGGGCGGATTTTCCGGCCCGCTACATAAACAATCTGGATGTGCAGCTGTTCAACGAATTTTTCCGCGCCCTGACCGTAAAAGCCGGAATGAATCTGCATATACGGGTGAAGGCCGGCGATGATTCGCACCATATCGCCGAGGCGATATTCAAGTCATTCGCCAAAGCGCTGGATGCGGCGGTGACGCCGGACCCGAGAATTCAGGGGGTGCTGTCCACAAAGGGGACGCTGTAAAAATTCCGTCTCACGCCGCAGTTCGCGGCGTGTTTTTTTTAACTTTCCCAGGAACCGGCATCCGATGACACCCTTGCAGACACAGGCATCAGCGGCCGCCGAAGAAGCGCGGCGGCGATCGGTCGCCGCCTTCAAAATCGAATATCCGCCGGAGCTGCCCATATCGGAAAACGCGGAAAGAATCCGCGAAATCTGGCGCGAGCACGGCGTGATCATCGTGGCGGGGGACACCGGCAGCGGCAAAACCACCCAGCTGCCGAAGATCGCGCTGGAACTCGGATGCGGAGTAAAGGGCATGATCGGATGCACCCAGCCCCGACGCATAGCGGCAGCCACGGTGGCGGAACGGGTTGCCGATGAACTGCGGGCCGTCCGGGGGCAAGGGGCGGGTTACCAGGTGAGATTCGACGACCGCACCGCCCCGGGCACCGCAATAAAATTCATGACCGACGGAATTCTGCTGGCGGAAACCCTGTGCGACCGCGATCTGCGGCGCTACGACGCGCTGATCATCGATGAAGCGCACGAGCGGAGCCTGAATATCGATTTTCTGCTCGGATACCTGAAAAACCTGCGCGTCCGCCGGCCGGAATTGAAAATCGCGGTTTCATCGGCCACCATCGACACGGAAACTTTTTCCGCTTTTTTCGGCCATGCGCCGTGCGTGAATATCAGCGGACGCACTTTCCCGGTAGATGATCTCTATCTGCCGCCGGAACGGGACGAGGAACTTGCCGACACGGTTATGCGCGGAGTGGAGGAGGCATCGGCATTGAATCCGCGCGGGGATATTCTGGTTTTTCTGCCCGGCGAACGCGAAATACGCGAATGCCGGGATCTGCTGCTGGGAAGGTCGCTGCCGCGCACCGAGGTCCTTATGCTCTTCGGAAGGCTGGCGGAAAGCGAAACCCGGAAAGTTTTCCAGCCCTGCCGGTCGCGCAAGATAATACTCGCCACCAACGCGGCGGAAACCAGTATCACTGTGCCGGGCATCCGTTTTGTTATCGATTCCGGGCTGGCGCGCATCAAGCGGTTCAACCCGCGCAGCCGTATCGAGGAACTGCGGATAGAACCGGTCAGCCGGGCCAGCATCCGGCAGCGCCGCGGACGCTGCGGACGGGTGGCGGACGGGATCTGCATACATCTGTACGGCAAGGAGGACGAGGACAACGCGCCCCGGTTCACCGACCCGGAAATCCTGCGTTCCGCCCTGGCCGGAGTGATTCTGCGCATGGCGGCGCTCAACCTGCCGCCGGTCGACCGGTTCCCGCTCATCAATCCGCCCTCCCCCGGAGCGGTCCGGGAAGGGCTGGCGACACTGCGGGATCTGGAGGCGCTGGACAGCGGAGGCGGACTGACCGCGGAAGGGCGGAAAATGGCGAAACTGCCGGCCGACCCGCATATCGCGAAAATGCTTTGCCGGGCGGTAAAATACCAGGTAAGGGAAGAAATGACGGTGATCGCAGCGGCGCTGTCGATGCAGGAAGTCTTTGAAAGACCGGCGGAAAAAAAACAGGCCGCCGACGAGGCGCACCGCCGATTCCGCCATCCCGATTCGGATTTTCTGACGCTGCTGAATGTATGGAAAGCGGTAACCGCCGAAGGTATGACGGGAAGCAGATTGAGAAAATTCTGCGCGGACAATTATCTGAACTGCCGCAGGGTGCGCGAATGGCGGAATCTGGCGGCGGATTTCCGGGAATCGCTGGCGAAAATCTATCCGGACAATCATCCGGCGGCGGAACCCGGCGGCGATCCTCCATATGACATGCTGCATCAGGCCGTACTCGCCGGAGTGCCGCGCAATATATCCTGTCTGCTCCCGGAAGAACAGGTTTATGCCGCCGCGGGGAACCGTAAATTCACCGTGTTCCCCGGGTCGGCGCTGGCCAGGCGCAAACCGAAGCCGAAATGGATGCTCAGTTTCGCGCTGGTGGAAACCAGCAGACTGTTCGGCCGCGTCAATGCGGAAATACGGCCGGAATATTTTGAACGCGCCGCCGGCCGCCTGTGCAGCAGGGTGTACGACCGGGTACATTACGAACCGGCGTCAGGCTATGTGTACGCCCGGGAAAAACTGCTGTTCGGCGGCCTGATCATCAATCCGGGAAGAAAGAAACTGTACAGTGAAATAAATCCGGCGGAAGCGAGGGAAGTTTTCATACGGGAGGCTCTGGCGGAAGGAAAACCCGCCATCCGCGGCACCTGGACGGAAAAAGCGGCGCTGCATATAAAAGCGCTGCGCGATCTGGAAATCAAAATCAGGCGGCCGGGGGCGCTGTTCTCGCCGGCGGAGGCGGAGCGGCATTATCTGAAAGTGTTGCCGGACACGGTTTGTTCGGACAAAACTCTGGAAAAACTGTGCCGCGAGGACCGGACGGATTACGGAGCAAGGCAGACGGCGGATGACGCGGAAGCGGATAAATATCCGGACCGGCTGCTGTTTTCCGGGACTGAATTCCGGCTGCGCTATACCTTCGAACCGGGAGAGCCGGAGGACGGCATCGTGCTGCTCTGTCCGGAGAAAAAACTCAATCTGCTGCCGTATTGGGCGCCGGAATATCTGGTGCCGGGATTTCTGCGGGAAAAAACCCTGCTGCTGCTGAAAACCCTGGGCAAAGAAAAAAGACGGGCGTTACTGCCGCTGCAGGACACCGCGGCGGATTTCTGCGCCGCGCTGGAACTGGGAACCGTGTTCCGGGAACGCCCGTTCACCGAAGCGCTGACGGATTTTATCGGCGCCGAATACGGCATACCGGCCGATGCGGACGAATTCGACCCGCAACGGCTGCCGGAATACCTGAAAATGAAAATCGGCGTTACCGGAGACAACGGGAAAATAACCGAATTGATTACGGAACTTCCGGACAGGGGTGATTCCGGTTCGAAAATTCACAGTGCCGGAATGGTGATTCCGTACAGCCGAAGCGTTCCAGGAACAGAATTCCCGCCCGGGAAAATCGAGGATGAAATTATTTTAAAAGGAGGTACTCCCGCCTATCCGGCGCTCTGCGCCGGAGCGGACGGCAGAGTCGAAACCGCGGTGTATCTGGACCGGGAGGAGGCGGAAGTGCGCCACCGCCGCGGAATAACAGCGCTGTTCCGCGCCGGCCGCGCCGATCAGATTAAATTCCTGCAGAGGGGCATCAGGATGACCAACCGGATGAAACTCTCGTGGGGAATGAACTACCCGGAGTTCGCCGAAGATATGCTGGACCTGGCGGTGACCGCCGCCCTGCCCCTCCCGGCGGAAAAAATACGCGCCCGGGAGGATTTCCTTGCGGCGGCGGAAACCGCGGCGCAGAATCTGGGCGAAGCGCTTGACGGCGCGGCCGGGAAACTCGCGGCGCTGGATGAGATTTACCATGCCGTCAACGCGCTGCTCAAGCGCAACAGGTACGAGCGCAACGGGGCGGAAGATCAGATCCGGCATCTGGACTTTCTGTTCCGCCCCGGATTTCTGAAATACAAAGCGGTATTCCGCGATTACGCAAAATTTCTGCGCGGAGCGAAACTGAGGGCGGAACGGGCGGTAGCGTCGCCGGGCTCGGACGAGCGTAAATACGGAACACTGGCGGAATATCCGGATAAATTATACGCTGCCGCAGCCGCGGTTGACGATATCACGCTGCACCCGCACCTGGAAAATTTCTGGCGGCTGACGGAAGAAGCGCGCCTGGCGGTGTTCGCGCCGGAAATCGGAACCACCGTCAAAAATCCGGTTAAAAAACTGCCGGACGCCTGGAAAGAACTGAAAATATGACTTACGGTAAAAAACAAACACGGACAACGGAAAAAACATGAAAACCGCACTCGTGCATTACTGGCTGACCAACTGGCGCGGCGGAGAACAGGTGCTGGCGGAAATCGCCGGGCTGTTTCCCGATGCGGATATATTCACCCATGCCTTCAACGCGGACGCCTGCGGCGGACAATTCGCCGGGCACCGGATCACCGAAACATTTATCGCTTCGCTGCCGGGAAGCAGGAAGCGCTGCAACGTCTGGCTGCCGCTGATGCCGGCGGCGCTGCGCAGACTGAATCTGGAAGGATATGACCTCATCATCAGCAGCGAAAGCGGTCCGGCGAAAGGAATTATAAAACCGGACGGCGCCAGGCATATCTGCTACTGCCACACCCCGATGCGCTATCTGTGGGATATGTACGATGAATACTACCGGGATGCCGGATGGGGAGGCAAGGCCGCCATGAGGATATGGCGGGAGCCGCTACGCCGCTACGACAAGGCATCCGCCGCCGGAGTGGATCTGTTTATCGCCAACAGCAATTTCGTGGCGGAACGGATCAAGCGTATCTACAACCGCGATTCAACAGTGATATATCCCCCTGTCAATACCGATTTTTTCAGTGCCGTGCCGGACGGCTCACGCGACTATTATCTCTCCGTCGGAGAACTGACCGGATACAAACGGCCGGTAACCGCGCTGGCGGC
>JAZRUY010000040.1:0-28753 GCA_045598845.1 Victivallaceae bacterium | reverse complement strand
CACACGTTCCCTTCCCGAACACGGCAGTTAAGGACTCCAGCGGCGATGGTACTGTACATTTGACTATGGGAGAGTAGCACGGCGCCGGATATTTTCTTGCCGGTCTTTACATTCGCACTGTGAAGACCGGTCGCTTTTTTTATGCGGGGAAATCTTCTGATTGTTTCCAGGATTATTTCGGCTTTACCGTGCGTGCCGACGGTTTCTCATCCTGCGGGTTCTCCGGCCAGAAATGTTTGGGATAGCGGCTGCGCATCTCCTTGCGTACTTCCTTCCATGAGCCGGTCCAGAATCCGGGGATGTCTTCGGTTATCTGAATGACGCGGTCGGCGGGGCTGAGTAGTTCCATGGTCAGCGGCAATGCCGCCTTGCCGACGGCAGGATGGGTTCTCAGCCCGTAAAGTTCCTGCACTTTTACCGCCGCGTGCGGAGTCTTGCCGCTGTAATCGATGCGATGTGCCGCCCCTGCCGGAGAAACGAAATTTTCCGGATAACAGCGGTCCAGTTCATTTTTCAAACTGAATCCGAGTAACGCGCACAGTAGATCATGCCAGTTTATTTTATCCAGATCCGCAAATCCGCATATCGGCCCGGCAAGCGGCGGCAATCCGGCTGTCAGTCCCGCATCATCAAATACCGGAAAATGCTCCGGCTCCAGCCGGTTGGCAAAACGGATGCGCTGCAGCAGCGACTGCGCCGCTTTTCCGCGGATTACCGGCAACCCCCGTCCCAGGGCTTCACGCATCACGGCCCGGCTCATTTCCATCGAACCGGAATTGGGTACCGGGGTGGAATTTAATTCTATTTTTCCAAACCGCAGGATTTTACAGGTTTGAAACCGTTCTTTTTCCGCATCGAAAAAGGTTTGTTCTTCGGTGACGAATTGCCTGGAAAATAGTTTTTCAATCCGGCTGCGGCTTATATCGGCCGCCATACGTATGTAGGTCGCATTTTGTCCTGAGGCGCTGAATTCTGCTACGGCGAGAAATTCTGAACCGCACAATGAATCTTTTTCCGGCAGGATGATGCTTATTCCGTCGGAGGTGATATAAGCGCGTTGCGAGTTTTGGCGCCGTTTCGCTATGCGGTCCGGAAATGCCGCCGCCAGCAGTTCGCCGCATTTTGCCGTGTCGCATATGCACGGTTTCCCGCCGCATACAGCCAGAATTTTTTTTGCCAGTTCACGGTGGGGGGCATAGCGGGAACTTCCTCGCCGCATTGTTTCAATTTGCAGTGCTATGTCGCAAGGGGCATCTTGAATCTCACGTTCTTCTAAAAGTGCCGCCATTTCACATCCAAGCGGCAGTATTTCCTCTTTCTTCGCTGTTTCCAGCAATATTCCCAACCTCGGGTGCAGCGGCAGTTTGACCGCTTTGTTCCCGGCGTCGGTAATTTTTCCTCCGGAGTCCAAAAGCCCAAGTGCAGTCAGCAGACGCCGGGCTTCAGCCATAGTCGCCTTGGGAGGCGGGGTTAGAAAACGTAATCCGCGCTCGTCAGTACCCCATGCTGCCAGCAGCAGAGCGGCGCGGCACAGATCGGCGGATAAAATTTCCGGTGTTGCGGTTGCCGGGAAATTTATTTCCGCCGGTTTATTCCACATCCGGTAAGCCCGTCCGGGAGCAGTGCGCCCCGCCCGTCCGGCGCGTTGCCGGGCGGATTCTAGCGATATGCGCACTGTATGCAGCCGCGGCAGTCCGGAAGTGTAATCATATCGCATCCTTTTTTCCCATCCGGTATCCACTACCGCATCTATCCCCGGTACTGTAAGACTGGATTCCGCCACATTGGTTGCCAGTATCACCCGTCTCCTTCCGTCTGCTCCTTGAATTATCCGGTGCTGCTCTTCAACCGGCAGCGAGCCGTGAAGCGGCAGAATTTCAATTTCATTTTTTCTTTCCGCCAGTCGTTCGGCGGTGCGCCGGATTTCTCCGGTTCCCGGCAGAAATACCAGTACATCTCCGCTGTTTTCATTCAATGCGGCGGCAATACCGCGCACCGCTGCCGATACCGCATCTTGCAGTGCCGTTCCGCATTCCTGATATTTGATTTCCACCGGGTATGTTCTTCCCTCCGCATTCAGTACCGGCGCATTCCCGAGAAATGATGCGATTTCATCCGTGTTTATGGTAGCCGACATAATCAGCAGCCGTATATCATCTCTCAGGTTGCTTCGTATGTCGAGCAGCATTGCCAATGCGAGATCGCATTCCAGCCCGCGCTCGTGGAATTCATCGAATATGACGGTGCCGTAACCGTCCAGCCCCGGGTCGTTCAACAGAGTGTTCAGCAGTATGCCCGGGGTTACCGCCAGAATTTTGGTTTCTCCGCAGCAGCGGCTCTCCCCGCGCACTTTCCAGCCGGAGGATTTTTCGGCGGGCTCATGATAGAAACTTTCCGCAATCCGCATCGCCGCCGCTCTTGCGGCTGTCCGGCGCGGTTCCACCAGCAGCACTTTGCCGGGCAGATGCTCTGCCAGCGCCGGAGGTACCAGTGTTGTTTTTCCTGCTCCGGGTGCCGCGCTCAGCACTGCCTGTCCGGATTCGCGCATTGTTTCGATGATGTGCGGCAGTTCGGCATATACCGGCAGAGTTGTATCTGTATCGGGCATATCAATGTTCGTGCGGATTCGGCGTTTTATCGCGGTTACGGCGGATTTTAGCGGTATTTTTCCAGCATATCTTCCAGCATCGTCCGAAAGTCATCGCGCAGTTTCTCCGGTTTGAGTAATTCCGCCTCTCCCTCCGATGTGAGCAGAAACGGAAACAATACCGGGATGGATACGGCCGGTATGATTACTCTTCCGTCACGGGTGAACTTTTGTTTGCTGTGCAACGGACAGGCCAGAAGTTTCTCGCGCATATGATCATTTATGCGTAATTCCACTCCGCTGATTTTGTCGAAGGCGAGAAAATCGTCGCGGTTGACGGAAGAAATGATTTTCCGTTTAGGTTTGAAACGTTTTTCCTTTTTCGGAAATTCCGCTCGGGTGATGCGGTTCAACGCCATAGTGCGCACTTCCTGCCGCATTCGGCAGAAGCCTTTGCTGTACCAGCTGTTTTCATAAAAAACCAGTGTATGCGGTTCAAAATCCCGGGTGGTGGTATTGCCGTGGTAATCCATGTAATCTATATTCACAACAATGTGCTGCTGCCAGCCTTTAAAAACGGCGGCGAAAATATCCGCGTTTACATCCGCGAACAGTCCGGAGAGCATATAAAGGCTTTTCATATCGGCGGTGTGCAGAAAATCGGAATCATTTTTCTGCAGCAGTGTATCCACCGCCAGCCGTATTTTGTCGCGCAGCGGTGAAGGAAAAATCTGTTCCGCCATCCTCGCTCCCATTACCGCGGCCAGCAATTCGTTGTCTCCCCGAATCGCGGGCGCGATGAAGTCCCAGTCGCGTCTGGTCAGATAGAATCCGTTTCTGGCATAATCGAATGCAAGCGGACAGCCGTATTCATTCTGCAGCACTTTCATGTCGCGCAATATCGTCTTTTTTCCGCAACTGACTTCCAGCCCGCTTCCCAGTTCCATCTCTTTGAAATCACGGATCAGCATGGCGGAATTCGGATAGCGGTTTTCCTTGAGCAATGCGGCGATATGCACCAGCCGGTGCAGCATGTTTTTCTGATGCGGCATAAGTTTTACTCCCCGGTTTGATTATTTAGAATTACATGGAAAGGAGTGAATCACAGTAATGAAAAAACGCATTGTGATCATAATTTATCTATTGGGGGATGAAAATGCAAAGTGCTGTTTAAAGTTGTTTGCAGATGAAAAAAGCGAAAAAAGCCGCAACCGGCACTCCCGGTATTGACAAATAAGGAGCGGCGGCATATATTAACTGAACTTCGGGCGGTTAGCTCAGCTGGCTAGAGCGCTGCTTTCTCACGGCAGAGGTCGAGAGTTCGAGTCTCTCATCGCCCACCATTGAAATCAATATGCGAATCTGAAACTGATGACTCAGGTTCGCTTTTTTATTTACCGCTGCATAGTAGCAATTTATAACTTTCGTATGCCATTCCAATGTTACTGACTCAGCATATAATGTCAGGATAAAAAAGTTGAAAAAAGGCGGATTCAGGGCTTGTATAATCCAGAAAAGCAAGTAAAGTACAAATCAACATCTTGTGGTTGAACACGTGCTGGCGCACACTATATAGTTGTTGCGGCGGCTCGGAAGATTTAAGAATTATCGCGGGTTTACATCGCGGAACGGCAGAAATGGCTGAACTTAAATTCGGATTGCGGAGGATGACTTTGCTGGATTTTCCCGGCAAAGTCGCCTGTACTGTATTTATCCCCGGGTGTAATTTCCGTTGTCCGTTCTGCCACAACGCATCGCTGGTAACCGGCATGGATTCCGGCGAACTTATAAGCAGGGAAGAGTTGTTCCGCTTTTTGCGCAGTCGAACCGGACTGCTGGACGGAGTGGCGGTGACCGGCGGGGAACCGTTGCTTTACAGAGAAACTTTGCAGTTGCTGCGTGATATCCGTACCATGGGTTACCGGATCAAACTGGATACCAACGGTTCTTTCCCGGAACTGCTCAACGAAGCGGTAA
Source organism: Victivallaceae bacterium (assembly GCA_045598845.1). Classification (GTDB taxonomy): domain Bacteria; phylum Verrucomicrobiota; class Lentisphaeria; order Victivallales; family Victivallaceae; genus JAZRUY01. Next base: position 24,189 of record JAZRUY010000040.1, on the reverse strand, counting down.
CCGGCGGATTGGCCGATTATGTGGCGATGGATATCAAAAACTCGCCGGAAAAATACCTGCTTACCTGCGGCGGCCGCGATGCGCTTAAGCAAGTGCGTGAAAGCGTGGATTTGTTACTCGCCGGAAAGACGGAATATGAATTCCGTACCACGGCGGTCGGCGGATTGCATACGGCGGCGGATATTGCCGCTATCGGCGGGTGGATAACCGGGGCGCGGCATTATTTTCTGCAGAAATTCGTGGATTCCGGGGATTTGCTGAATGGTAATCCGGAAATGGACGCTCTGACTGATGCGGATATGCTGGAATTTCTGAATGTTGTGCGGAAATATGTTCCGACGGCGGAAATCCGCGGGGTTTAGTTCGGAACTGGTATCGTCGAATGTCATCAAACCTTTAAAACAAGTTTCAAAACGAAAAAGGAGAAAAGAAAATGTATCAGGTTAAGAAGCGCGACAGCAAAAATGTGGATTTTGATATCACCAAGATATCCGATGCTGTCAAGCTGGCTTTCGATGCTCAGGAAAAGCAGTACAATCAGTCGATAATCGACTTTCTGGCACTCAAGGTGACTGCTGATTTTGAACCGAAAATCAAAGAGGGGCTGATTTCGGTTGAAGATATTCAGGACAGTGTGGAATCCGTGCTGGTGCAGGCCGGTTACGGCGATGTGGCGAAAGCCTACATATTATATCGTCGCCAGCATGAAAAATTGCGCAATGCCAAGTCCACCATACTTGATTTCAAGCAGACGGTGGATAATTACGTGAAAATCAACGACTGGCGGGTAAAGGAAAATTCCACAGTCACATATTCGGTCGGCGGGTTGATTCTCTCTAATTCCGGAGCCATCACCGCCAACTACTGGCTGTCGGAAGTTTACGATGAGGAAATTGCCAATGCCCACCGTAATGCGGATATTCATCTGCATGATCTTTCCATGCTGACCGGTTACTGTGCCGGATGGTCGCTCAAACAATTGATTAAGGAAGGATTGGGGGGCGTCCCGGGAAAAATCACCAGTGCCCCGGCATCGCATTTGGCCACTCTGTGCAATCAAATGGTCAATTTTCTGGGTATCATGCAGAACGAATGGGCCGGTGCCCAGGCATTCAGTTCTTTTGACACCTATCTTGCCCCGTTTGTGAAAATCGACAATCTTAGTTATGATCAGGTGAAAAAATGTTTGGAGTCTTTCATATTCGGGGTAAACACTCCGTCACGCTGGGGAACTCAGGCTCCGTTCTCCAACATTACTCTGGACTGGACCGTGCCGCCGGATCTTGCCGAGTTGAATTGCCTGATCGGCGGAAAGGAAGTGGATTTCAAGTATAAAGACTGTAAAAAAGAAATGGATATGATTAACAAGGCATTCATCGAAATTATGATTGAAGGTGATGCCCAGGGGCGGGGATTCCAGTATCCGATACCCACTTACTCCATAACGTCCGATTTCGACTGGTCGGAAACGGAAAATAATAAACTGTTGTTCGAAATGACCGCAAAATACGGTACACCTTATTTTTCTAACTATGTAAACAGTGATATGGAACCCAGCGATATCCGGTCGATGTGTTGCCGGTTGCGGCTGGATCTGCGTGAACTGCGCAAGAAATCCGGCGGATATTTCGGAAGCGGAGAAAGCACCGGCTCCATCGGCGTGGTAACCATCAATATGCCGCGCATCGCCTATCTGGCAAAAGACAAAGAAGATTTTTTCGCAAGACTCGACCGTATGATGGATATTTCGGCGCGTTCGCTCAAAATCAAGCGCAATGTAATCTCAAAATTGCTGGATGAGGGGCTGTACCCCTATACCAAACGGTATCTTGGCAAATTTGACAACCATTTTTCAACCATTGGGCTGGTAGGAATGAATGAAGCCGGTCTCAATGCGAAATGGATTCGTGCAGACCTGACCGATAAGAAAGCGCAGGAGTTCACCAAAGAGGTGCTGAATCATATGCGTGAGCGGCTGTCGGATTATCAGGAACAGTACGGCGACCTGTACAATCTTGAGGCTACACCGGCGGAATCCACCTCCTACCGGCTGGCCATGCATGACCGCAAGCGGTTCGGCGACATCATTTCCGCCTCCGGCGACTGCGGTACCCCTTATTATACCAACAGTTCGCACCTGCCGGTGAATTATACTGAAGATATATTCTCAGCTCTCGATATTCAGGACGAGTTGCAGACTCTCTATACCTCCGGCACTGTATTTCATGCGTTTTTGGGTGAAAAACTGCCGAACTGGAAATCCGCCGCCGCACTGGTGCGGAAAATCGCTGAAAACTATAAACTGCCGTACTACACCATGTCACCGACATATTCGGTATGCAAGGATCACGGCTATATTAGCGGCGAAGCATTCAAATGTCCGACCTGCGGCGGTAATACTGAAGTATATAGCAGGATTACAGGTTATTACCGGCCGGTACAGAATTGGAATGCCGGCAAGACTCAAGAGTACAAAGACCGCCGGGTATATAATGCCGCAGGGTCGATGAAGAAGCGGTTCGGCGGCAATACGGAATTCCCGTCCGGGAATCAGGCCGCATCGGAATCCGCAACTCCAATGCGCGAAACTTCTGCTTATGACCGGTTGATTATATTTGCCACCCGCACTTGTCCCAACTGCAAAATGGCTAAAACTTTTCTTGATAAAGCCGGTCTGCTTTACGAGACGGTGATCGCCGATGAAGAAGTGGAAAAAACCAGATTGTACGGTGTGAGACAGGCTCCTACTCTGGTAGTTGTGCGCGGAGATAATTTTGAAAAAATCGTCAATGTTTCCAATATCCGCAAGTTCATCGATGAACAGACTGCAGTGGTCGCGGAATAGGAGTGCCTGAATGTACGACATAGTGATTATCGGGTCCGGTCCGGCCGGATTGACGGCGGCGGTTTATGCCCGCCGCGCCGGGAAATCCGTACTGGTGCTGGAGCGGGAAACTTTCGGCGGTCGGATCACTTATTCTCCCAAGGTTGAGAATTATCCTGGATTTCAGGCACTCTCCGGTAATGAACTTGGCGAGAAACTGGTAGAACAGGCGATCGGGGCCGGAGCGGAAATTGAGCTTGATGCCGTAACTGGAATCCGGGATTTCGGTACTTATAAGACCGTGACCGGCGGCTATGCCGAATATCAGTGCAAAGCATTGATTATTGCTGCCGGCAGCCGGCATCGTCAGTTGGGGTTGCCCGGGGAAAATGAATTGGTCGGCAACGGGGTGTCATACTGCTCTTTGTGCGACGGAGCGTTTTTCCGCGGCAGGGAAGTCGCGGTCATCGGCGGTGGCAACACCGCATTGCAGGATGCGGTGCTGCTGGCGGATATATGTTCCAAAGTGACGGTGGTGCAGAATCTCAATGCCTGCACCGGAGAACAAATGCTGCTGGATATTCTTGCGTCGCGCGAAAATGTAAGTTTTCTCTACAATACCGTGGTGACCGCGCTGGAAGGCGAAAGCGAATTGCAGGCGCTGCTGTTGAATAATACCGCGGATAACCGTTCTATGCGTTTGCCGGTAAACGGTGTTTTCGTGGCTATCGGTCAGCAGCCGGATAATGACGCATTCGGAGCGCTCTGCCGCCTGGATGACCGCGGCTACATTGTAGCCGGTGAAGATACGGTAACTTCGGCAAAGGGAATATTTGCAGCCGGAGACTGCCGTACTAAAAATATCCGTCAGGTGGTTACCGCCACCGGCGACGGCGCAGTGGCTGCACTGGCAGCCTGCCGTTTTGTTGACGGATTACGCTGATTTTTCGAGGAATTAAATCCGCGGAGTATGCGGATTATTTGTTTACATTCGTTTTCCCAGGAATACTATAACTCGATTTTCACGATACCCTGCCGCAGAACCACCGGCTCGTTTCCGGTTGCCAGCACTACTGTGGATGCCAATGCTCCGGCGGATATGGGGCCACCGTCCACAGCCGCTGCTACCGGTCCGGTGAGAGAGTCCAGTGCCGCATCGAGAGTCAGCGCATTGGGTTGACCGGAATGATTTGCGCTGGTACTGGCCAGCGGAAAACCGGTTTTCCGCAACAGTTCCAGGCAGAACGGATGATCCGGAATTCTGAACCCGATGGTACCGCCGGCTTGCAGCGGAACAATCAGTGTGATCGGTCCGGGCATGTATTTTTCCGCCAGCCGGCGCGCCAGAGGTGTTATAACGGCGCCGTACTTATCCATGCGGCGCCAGTCTTCAATGAACCAGGTGAATTTTTTACTGCGGTCCCGGTCTTTCAGCAGATAAATGTTTTCCACCGCCTCCGCATCGGCGGCATTGCATACCAAACCGTAGACTGTTTCGGTCGGTATTGCCGCCACCGCTCCGTTGACCGTGCGCAGTACTGCGGCTGTTTTATCCGCGGCGGTAGATTCGCCGCAATTCCATAAGCCACGCGTCGGCGGGTGGATCATTCTTCCTCATCATCGGTATTGCCGGTATCCAGTACCCAGCCGGGGATGCGTTCCCCGAAATAGCAGCAAATGAAAGCGATCAGCCCGGCGGCGAAACCGTAAACTGCGCCCACGGTAAGATTGTAGTCAAGCAAATCGCTGTTCAGCAGTTCGTTAAAACACATTCCCGAACCCGATGAAGTAATAAAAGTATAGGTAAGCCAGGTGGCAGTGGAAACCGCCATGGTTGCCCATGCGGCATTCTTCCCCGCATTTTTAACATAAAGCGCAGTGCAGACAGGAATGAACACAACAACCAGCTGTGAAGCCCAGGAGTTGATCATCAATTTGTAGATACTGTCCACATAATATGCCAGTACCAGCGCCAGCACAGTCAGTGCGACAGTGGCGATACGGGTAATTAGCAGCAGATATTTGTCCTTAAGCCGCGGCCAGATGGAGCCGACCACATTGTTGCAAAGCAAACTGGATGCCGCTAAAAGTGAACTGTCTGCCGAACTCATGATGGCGGAAATCAGCGCGGCCAGAAAAATTGTAAGTAAAACCGGACTTATATTGCCGAGTACGATCATCGCCATCTGGGGCAGCACCCCGTTCTCCAAATCGCCGCCGAAGGATTCTGCCGAAATCCCGTATTTGGCGAATACCGCCCGCGCCGCCAGTCCGATCGTAATGGGAACCAGTCCGATGGCCATATAGAAAAAACCGGAAATCACCGCTGAACTGACTGCGATTTTATCATTACGGCTGGAAAGCGAACGCTGAATGACATCTTGACCGACCACACATCCCAGCCCCATAACAATCCAGGTGCCGATGTAATACACGAAATCAGTCGCGCCTTGTCCTTTGAACCCCAAAGATAAATCGGCCTCGCTTACTCTGCTCATCATCGCATCCCAGCTGCCGCATTCACTGATGGCGCCTGGAATGATTAGGAACAAGCCGAAGATGATGAATGAAACCTGTACCACATCGGTGATCGTAACCGCCCACATGCCGCCCTCGAGAGTGTATATCAGCACGATCACCGCCCCGATGCAGGTTCCCAGTTTCGCATTGATGCCGGTGAGCAGATTGAGCAGAGTGCCGATACCTAGAATTTGCGCACCCAGCCATCCGATATATACCGGAATCATCCAGAGCGAAGCGTAGACTCCCGCCCATTTGCCGTACCGGCGTTCGATGATATCGGTTACGGTCAGGCATTTGAGTTTGCGGAGCAATCCTACTACAAAGATACCGGCGATGATCAGACTCAAAGATGCCCCGAACGGGTCGCTTAATACGCCCCCGATGCCATCTGTGTAGACGGTGGCCGCCACCCCCATGCTGGAACCTGCTCCGAACCAGGTGGCAAGCAGGGTGGCGGTGGCCATCCAAAGCGGCAATCTTCGCCCGGCCACCAGAAAATCATTCATGCCTTTGACCTTTTTGCTGCACCACCAGCCGATGAAAAGCATTCCCAGGACATAGATGATAATGCCGGTCCAAAGTGTGTATTTGGTGGAGTCGGCCAGTTTCCAGACGGAAAACCCCGCCGCGGCCACGGTATCTGCGAAAAATAAAACCTGCATCGTTTTCCCTTTTTGTTAAACGGGTTAAAAAAGACAGCACCGGACTTTTTTTAACGCGGGTAAAAATACATCCGCAAAGATAGTTTGTCCACATCGAAACTTTTTTTTTCGTAAAATACATTCCCGCTACGGTGAAACTGTATCGCGATTGACTGTTTCGGGGTGTATCTTCTACTCAAAATTTAGTATGTACAACAGGCGCATCTGAGCGTTCACTTAATTACTTTACACCATTAGAATCTCCGTACGGAGCCGGTGTTCCGCAACATGAAATTTGCTGTTGCACGGCGCTCTGTCGGGAAATTTGCATGTTATGCGGTTTTTATCCCGTGATGCCGGCGATATGGCGACGTCCGTTTCGGTCTCATCGCTTTCTGATGCTTGAAAAAATCGTTTCCGGCACTACATTATGACAATGATTTTTTACAGCCGTTTCGGCGGCGGGCTTATACGTTGTTCAACAAGCATAGGGGAACAAAATGTGTTGTAACAAATTATCGGAAGGTGCGGAGAAGAAATTCGCCGAGCTTGACACCTTTATCGACGGTCTCGGGGTTGACCTGACCGATGAAAGGCGGCGCGGTCGCCTGATTCAAGTTCTGCATCAGGCGCAGAATATCTTCGGATATCTGCCTGCCGAAGTTCAGAGTCATGTGGCGAAAAAACTCAATCTCACCGATGCCCAAGTGTCCGGAGTGGTGAGTTTTTACAATTATTTTACCACCGAACCGAAAGGCAAGTACTGTATCAACGTTTGCCTCGGTACCGCCTGCTATGTAAAGGGATCAGAAAAAGTTCTGTCGGAGATTGAGCGCGTGCTTGGAGTTAAGGCCGATACTGTTCCGACCGCTGATGGTTTGTTCTCGATTTCGGCATTGCGCTGCGTCGGCGCCTGCGGTTTGGCTCCGGTGATGGTGGTCAACGGCAAGGTGTACGGGAAAGTCACCCCGGCGAAAGCGGTGGAAATTATTAACGAATATAAGCAGAGAGGCTGAACCTGATTATGGAAAAGATCACTTCAAGAGAAACTCTGCTGAAGGCTTATGAGTCCTGCAAGAGCGCATTGGTGTTACGTACTGTTTCCGAACACGATATCAACTCGGCTGAAAAGGAAATCCTGTGCTGCGGCGGCACCGGTTGTCATGCCTCCAGTTCCGCAGAGTTGATGGATAATCTCCGTAAGTTGATTCAGGAGCGCGGACTGGATAATGACGTTAAGGTTGTGCAGACCGGGTGCTTCGGTTTCTGTGCTCAGGGGCCGATTGTTAAGATTATGCCGGACAATGTATTCTATGTGCAGGTAAAGCCGGAAGATGCCGCGGAAATTGTGGAAAAGCATATTGTCGGCAAGCGGTTGATAGAGCGTCTGCTGTTCATTGAACCGCAATTGAAAGAGCGCATTCACGATTATGCCAAGATGTCGTTCTATGCCAAACAGGAACGTATTGCGTTGCGTAACTGCGGTCTGCTCGACCCGGAGGATATTTCCGAATACATTGCCAACGATGGTTATCAGGCATTGGCAAAATGCTTGTTCGAGATGACGCCGGCTCAAGTTGTTCAGGAAGTTTTGAACTCCGGTCTGTGCGGGCGCGGCGGTGCCGGATTCCCGACCGGAATGAAATGGAAAATCGCCGCCGGAGTGCAGACCGATGAGAAGTATATAGTCTGCAATGCCGATGAAGGTGATCCCGGCGCTTTCATGGACCGTTCTATCATGGAAGGCGATCCGAGCAGTATTGTCGAGGCTATGGCCATCGGTGCCTATGCCATCGGTGCCCGGCACGGGTTGGTGTACATCCGCGCCGAATATCCTCTTGCGGTCGAGCGTTTGCGCACCGCTATCCGTCAGGCTCGCGAAGCCGGTTTGCTTGGCGACAATATCATGGGCAGTGGTTTCTGTTTCGATATCGAGATTAAACTCGGCGCCGGGGCGTTCGTCTGCGGCGAGGAAACCGCGCTCATTCACTCCATGGAAGGTCAGCGCGGCGAGCCGACTACCAAGCCGCCTTTCCCGGCCAATATCGGAGGCGGTTACTGGGGGTGCTCCACTAATGTGAACAACGTTGAAACCTATGCTTCTATTCCGGTGATTCTGCGTAAGGGCGCGGCCTGGTACAGTAAGATCGGCAACTGGAAACCGGAACTTGATGAAAACGGCAATTTCAAACGCACTGTCAGCGGCAATGCCGGTACCAAGGTGTTCGCATTGGCCGGCCAGATCAATAACGTTGGCCTGGTGGAGGTTCCGATGGGAACAACTCTGCGCGAGATCATTTATGAGATCGGCGGAGGGATTTCCGGCGGCCGTGAATTCAAAGCGGTGCAGACCGGCGGACCGTCCGGCGGTTGTATCACCAAAGAAAACCTTGATACACCGATTGACTACGGCAGCTTGTCGCGAATCGGCTCCATGATGGGATCCGGCGGTATGATCGTGCTCTCTGATCGCGATTGTATGCCGGCCATGGCCAAGTTTTATCTCGGATTCACCAAGGATGAATCTTGCGGCAAATGCACTCCGTGCCGTATCGGAACCCGCCGTATGCTGGAAATGTTGGAAAAGATCTGCGATGGGCAGGGTGATGAGAAGATGCTTGATGATCTTGAAAAACTCGCCTGTACCATTACCGATACCGCGCTCTGCGGTCTCGGTCAGACTGCTCCGAACCCGATCCTGAGTACTTTGCGCTATTTCCGCGATGAGTACATCGCTCATGTGCGCGATAGGAAGTGTCCTGCCGGTACATGCCGTAAACTGTTCAGTCTCTGTATAACCGATGACTGCGTTGGATGCACCAAGTGCGCCCGCAACTGTCCGGTCGGAGCTATCAGCGGTAAGATCAAGGAAAAGCATGTCATCGATCAGAATAAGTGCATCAAGTGCGGCGCTTGTATCGACGGCTGCCCCAAGAAAGCAATCGTCAAGGAGTAATGGTGTCAAGATGAATACTGTAAATCTCACTATCAACGGAAAGCAAGTTTCCGTACCGGCCGGTTCCACTATTCTGGATGCCGCCCGCAAGCTGAATATCAAGATTCCGACCCTGTGCTATTGCGAAAAACTCGGTTGCGGTGTCGCCAATAAGCCGGCCAGTTGCCGTATTTGCGTGGTTGAGGTCGAAAAACGCCGTAATCTCGCTCCGGCCTGCGCCACTCCGGTAATGGAAGGCATGGTTGTCCGTACTAATTCGCAGCGTGCTTTAAGCGCGCGCCGCACCGTGTTGGAACTTATGCTCAGTGACCATCCGCAGGATTGCCTGACTTGTCCGAAAAATCAGGAGTGCGAACTTCAGAAACTGACGGCTGAATTCGGCATCCGGGAGATCGAGTACAAAGGCGCGCGTAACAGTTTCCCGATTGACAAGTCCAGCGCCGCCATCATGCGCGATCTCTCCAAGTGTATTATGTGCCGTCGTTGCGAAACGGTGTGTAACAAGGTTCAAACGGTCGGTACTTTGACCGGTTACGGCCGCGGGTTCAATGCAAAGGTCGGTACTGCCAATATGGTGCCTCTTGCCGATACCAGTTGTACTTTCTGCGGACAGTGCGTAAATGTCTGCCCGGTCGGCGCCATTACCGGCATCAGTTATGTCAAGCAGGTCTGGGCGGCCATCAATAATCCCGGCAAGACTGTGATTGTGCAGACTGCTCCGGCGGTGCGCGTGGCGGTCGGTCAGGAGTTCGGCTTTGAACCGGGCCGGCCGATTACCGGCAAACTGGTGGCCGGTTTGCGTGCTCTCGGTTTTGATAAGGTGTTCGATACCAATTTTTCCGCCGATCTCACTATTATGGAGGAAGGCAACGAGATTGTCGAAAGAATCAAGTCCGGCAAAAATCTGCCGATTCTGACTAGTTGCTGTCCCGGATGGATTAATTTTATTGAGCACAATTTCCCCGATTTGCTTCATATCCCGTCGAGTTGCAAGTCTCCGCAGCAAATGTTCGGCGCGATTGCCAAAAGTTACTATGCTGAAAAAATCGGCGTGAAGCCGGAAGATTTGATTGTGGTGTCGGTGATGCCGTGTCAGGCCAAGAAGTATGAGGCAGCCCGCTCCGAGTTTGCTTCCGGCGGAGTGCGCGATGTGGACTATGTGGTTACCACTCGCGAGCTTTGTAGGATGTTCCGCGAAGCCGGTGTAAATCTTGCCAATATGGAAGATGAGCAATACGACAGCCCGCTGGGGTACTCTACCGGTGCGGCTGATATCTTCGGTGTGACCGGCGGTGTATTGGAGGCTGCCTGCCGCTCCGTGTACTATATGCTGAACGGCAAGAATCTGGAAGGCGATGCGGTGAATTTCCATGCGGTACGCGGATTGGCAGGGGTTAAGGAGGCGGTGATTGAAATCGCTCCGGGGACCAGCATCAATGTGGCGGTGTGCTCCGGTTTGGGCAATGCCCGGCGGGTACTTGAAGCCGTCCGCAAGGAGCCTGACCGTTTTCAGGCTATCGAAATTATGGCTTGTCCCGGCGGTTGCATCAACGGTGGCGGCCAGCCGTATTTGCATGGCGACAGTGCGCTGCTTGACAAACGGATGCATGGACTGTATTGTGAGGACTCCGGTAAGAAACTGCGTTGTTCGCATGATAATCCTGACATCCGGAAACTCTATGCCGAATATCTGGGTAAGCCCGGCAGTGAAAAAGCGCACAAGCTTCTGCATACGGTTTATCACCAGAAATAAGTGGCTATATGTTGCCAGACTCCGGCCTTCCCACCGGCCGGAGTCTTTTTTGTTTAATCTGTCCGGTTGGTAATTGACTACGGGGTAAAGTATGTTTTTATTCTTTTTCATTATAACCGCTTACATTACTTGCAGTGCGGTGATTCCGTTGCCTTGCCGCTGGCAGTGGAAGATTCTGATGGTGTTGCCGATACTGGCCGGCATATTGAATTTTCAGCAGTTCCGGAAACTGATATTACCAGGTACTCCGGTATGGCTTGCCTGTCCGTTTGTCTGGTGGTTCGCCACTTTGTTTATGTTTTTTATGTTGCTCGTAACTGTCGATTTTGCGCATCTTGCGATTTGGCTTGCCGGTAAACTGGGAGGATATGTCTGTTGCCGCCGGTATTTTTGGCTGTTTGCCAAAGCGGTCTGTCTGTTTGCCGCCGCTTCTGTTGCCGCCTGGAAAACCGGTGTACGCGACGAAGCGGTATTGTTCCGCGAAGAAATTGCTTTGCCTGGATTACCTCCGGAAGCATCCGGTTTTAAAATCGCATTGATATCCGATCTGCATGTCGGCCAGCTTGCCGACCGGGAGATGCTGGATGCGCTGGTTGTGAAAATCAATGCGCTACATGCTGATCTTATTGCGGTGACAGGTGATTTCGCCGATGGAACAGTCGCTGAATTGAAAGATAAACTCGATGCTTTGGCCGCCCTTCATGCGCCTTGCGGAGTTTATGCGGTTCCCGGTAATCATGAATATTATTATGAGTACCGCGTCATGATGGACTACTTGCGCAGTATTGGATTTACTGTTTTGGAAAATCATGGTGTCGCTTTGCCTGAATACCGGATCTTTTTGGGAGGCACCACCGATCCTGCCGCAGAATTTAAGCCTGGTATTACCTCGCTGCCGGATGCGTCTGCCGCTTTGGCGGCTGCTCCGCCCGGATACTGCAAAATTCTGTTGGCGCACCAGCCGAAAGTCGTGGACCGGTACGGTCCTACCGGAGCGGATTTGCAACTTTCCGGCCATACTCACGGCGGTATGATTCCGGGGCTTAACCTGATTGTGAAATTTTTCAACCGCGGCTATTGCGCCGGTCTGCGGAACGATGGAGTCAACACGGTATATGTAAACCGTGGCACCGGTATCTGGGCCGGATTCCCGATCCGTATCGGAATCCCCCCGGAATATACTCTGATAACTTTGAAACCGTTAAACGATAAGTATAAGTAACGGTCCGTAATTTTGCGTTTGGAACTATTCCGGCAGAATTTCCAGCCAATATCCGTCCGGATCCGTAATGAAATAAATCCCCATCTCTTTATTTTCGTATACAATGCATCCCATCTTTTGATGCCGTTCGTGCGCCTCGGAAAAACTATCGGTAGTGAATGCCAGATGAAACTCATTGTCTCCCAGATTGTACGGCTCTTTGCGGTCATGCATCCAGGTCAGTTCCAATTGAAATCCGCCGGTCGGGGCTTCCAGCCATACAATAGTGAAATTTTTATCCGGCGCTTCTAATCGCCGCGCCTCGCTAAGCCCGAGTGCTTCGCTGTAGAAGCGCAGACTGCGTTCCAAATCCAATACATTGATATTCTGATGAGAAAAAGTGAACATGGTTATTTTTCCTTTTTTCCGTAAATTATATCAGCGGCTTCGTCCCATTCCGGACCGAACGGATTATCAGCCGGACGTATTCCGCACCAGATGTCATAGCATGCCGCCGACCCGACAACCTTGTATTTCTGGTCGCAACGGTTGAAGAAATTCCGCATTGTACCGGAATCGGTCAAGTCCAGATGAAACGGATGTCTGCCGGGGCGGCATACCGTGATTGCTCCCTGACGTATGGAATACACATTTACTATTCCGGTTTCCGGAAGTGTGACGGTAAAGGTATCCGGAGGCTCCGGATTTTGGCGCAGAAACAATTTAACCCGTGCGGTTACAGTGTCTGCTACTTTCGGCAGAATTCTGTTCAGCAACTCCGCCTGCCGCTTTTTATCCGCGCATTCCGGTGGGAACCGCATTGCCAGTATTTTACGCAGACCATCCCGCATCTTATCCGCCGCTCCGGCATCCGCTTCCGTGACGGTTGAACGGAAGGCATACAATACCGTGTCCATCAACGGTTTATATCTGAGATCGAAATCATTCCGCACGGCGGCAATTTCAGAATTGCGCTTCTGCTCGTTCAGGCGCCGGGTTTCTTCGGCGCGCCGGTTCTGTTCCGCCATCATTTCCTTGCGTTGCAGATCCGCCGCTAAACGTTTTTTTTCCGCTTCGGATTGTTCATGCAGACGAATTCGCAGTTTTTCAAGTTTCCGTTCTCTTTCCGCTCTGACTTCAACGCGGTTCGGCGCTACGCGTACCGCATCATCGGCCGCTGACGCTGTTTTGCGCACTTCGGCGAGTGCCGTTCGTTCTTCGGCAGTTTGCCAGACCGGATAAGCGGCATTGAAACGGTCGAAAATCTCCAATGCGTCCTGCGGCTTTGTCGCGGCGGTTATGCCGCGCACCGCCGATTCGGCGGCGGCGAGCAGTTCCGGGCGGGAAACCGGGACGTAAACTTGAGTCGGAGATACCTCTTGCTTCCTGTGTCCGGCAGGCGGCTCGCCCGGTGTTTTTTGCAAAAAGATAACTGTTCCCGTAATTGCCGCCAGAACCGCCGCCGTTCCAGCGATAATAAAGATTCCCCGCCTGGTGCGGTAAAAAGGAGTTCCGCTTTCTATCTCCGTCTCAGTTTCTTTATTTTCTTTTTTTTCTTCCGTTGTTTTCGTATCCGCTGTTTGCGGCGCAGCACCGGGGGGAAGTGTCGGTGCCGGCGCTGCCGGCGGTGCGGAAAATGCCGGTTTCTGTATGGCCGGTGCGGCAGACGGCGGCGCGACGGCGCTTTTGCGTTGTAAAACCGGTTTCTTTGGTCCGTTGACCAAATATTTGCTGATATCGGCGCTCAACTCCTCCGGAGTCTGATACCGGTCCTCGATATACCGCGCCATCATTTTCAATATGATGCGCTCCAGTTCCGAATCAACTTTGGAATTTATTTTTCCCGGAGATGTCAGTTTGCCGTCCAGATGCATCCGTCCCAGTTCCTCCGGAGTGGAAGCGGTATATGGGAACTGCCCGGTTACGAACTGGTAAAAAGTCGCACCCAGGCTGTATATATCGCTGCGCACATCGGTCGGCACCCCGGTCAATTGTTCCGGACTGATATATTGCGGGGTTCCCATCACCTCATCGCCCTCGCTGGCGAAACGATCGTTCATTCCCGCTCTGCGCGAAATACCCAGATCCGCCAGTTTGGCGAACCCGTTGGCATCGATCATGATGTTGTCGGGTTTGATATCCTGATGCACAAGCCGTTCATCCCGCCAGGCGCAGGTCAGCGCCGCCGCGATTTCCCCGATTATTTTTGCCGCGCGTTTCGGTTCGATCACTTTTTCCCGGGCAAGCACCTGTTTCATCGTTTCGCCGCGGATGTACTCCATGGCGAAATAATAGACTCCGTTTTCCTCGCCAACCGCATAAGCCTGCACTATATTGGGATGTGTAAGCCGTCCTGCCGCACGGGCTTCATTGAGCAGGGATTCCACCTGTTCTTTGTCCTGCGCCGCTTCGGGCAGCAGGATTTTCAGCGCCACCGGCCGGTCGAGCGACAGTTGCCGAGCCTGATAGACCACACCCATGCCGCCGCGGCTGATCTCTTTCTCAATCAGAAAATCCCCCAGTATTGCTCCCGGGGCGATTTCCGCGGAAGGCAGATCCGCCGGAGTTCCGCATTCCGGACAATTTACCTGCGGTACGCTGCCCGGCGATGCGGAACAATCAAACGGCGCGGCGCATTTTACGCAGTAAAGTTTCATGACTGATATCGCCTTTGTTTTCTTAATCTTAACCGTAGATTAGAAGATAAGTTACTCGGAACGATACTATAATTCCGGACCGGAAGTTTTGCAACTTCACATTGCCAGTCGGGAGAGCAGCGCCGCCACCGCGAATTCCGAACGGAATATCCGCACTCCCAACCCGACCGGAGTTGCGCCTGCGGTAATGAACCGCTCCGCTTCGATACCTGTGAATCCGCCTTCCGGACCTATCGCCACCGCCAATTGCGTTCCGAAATCCGAACCGCGGTGTAATTCAGCCGCCCCCGGGTGCGCCAGCAGCAATTTGTACCCGTTTTCGAGTAACCGAGGAACCCTGTTTTCAATAAACGGTGTAAAATGCGGATGAAATTCCAGTTCCGGCGGTATGGTATCGCCGCTTTGCGCCAAGGCCAGCAATATGTCTTCGCGCAGTCCGTTGTCTGAAATCACCGGACTTGACCAGTAGCTTTTTTCCACCTTCCGGCTGCCGAAAAACAGGATGCCGCGCACTCCGGCCGCCACGGCGCATTGTACAATTTTGCGTACTGTCGGTGGCCGTTGCAGCGCACAGAGCAGGATTACCGGCAGTTTCTCCGGCGGCTGAGAGTCCAGCGTAACTGTAAACACTCCCGATTCATGTTTTTCATCTACGGAGGTCAGAACTGCATGACCGACCTTGCCGCCTATCAGTCCGGCTTTGACCCTCCCGGTGCGTTCCACCTTGATGATATCGCGTAAATGTTTCCAGCGCTGACCGCCGACCCGGACGGTGTCCGGGCCGGTGAAGTCCGCAGGAGCGAGCAGAAGCAGATTCACACGCCGTCCTTAATTTATTTCCCGGCGATGTAGTTCCATTTTCCGGTCGCCGCATTATAAAAGCGTCTGAAATCCGGATTGTTCTGCGATTCCTTGTCCATCAGACGGGCGATTTCCACCGCTTCGTCCGGCATTCCGGCGCCTGCCGCGATTTCTTCCGCGGTTCCCGAAAGTTTCCCTGCCGCTTTGACTGCGGTCATGAAATTTTTACGCAGTTCCAGCACGCCTTTTGCCGCCAGTTTGTAGTTTTGTACTCCCGGCTGATGAAATGCGTTGATATTGATGAATTCCGCATATACGGCCACCGCGCGTTCATAAAGCGCGATGATCATTCCCAGTTCACGGACGGTCAGTTGCGGCATCTGAATCAGAATGGTTTCGCGTCCTTTCGCTCTCAGCGCCGCTGAAAGTCCGGCGAGGAATCCGTGCAGATAAGTCCCCATTTCGTTGCCGTCTTCAATCGGCAGTCTGGCGGAATCTTTGAGTACCTCGATGAAAGTGGCGAAGAAATCATTCCTTCCGTCATTGAGCTGCTGGATGAAGGCATGCGCGTCCGTGCCGCCTTTGTTGCCGAACACATTGAGTCCCTGATGCACGGTTTTTCCGTCCAGATCAAGTTCTTTTCCCAGGCTTTCCATCACCAGTTGCTGCAAATAGCGACTGAGCAGCACCAGCCGGTCGGAGTAGGGTACAATTACCATGTTGCGGTCGCCCTTGCCTTTGCCGGCGATATACCACATGGCGGCGAGCATCAGCGCCGGATTGCGGGTGTAATCGGCGCCGGATACCGGGCGGGTCCAATCATCCATGGCGCATGCGCCGGCTAAGAAATCGGCGAAATCAATGCCGGTAAGCGCCGCCGGAACATGCCCTACGATGCTGGTTTCACTGGTGCGTCCGCCGATGGAATCCGCCATTTCGAAAACTTTCAGGAATCCGGTTTCGGCGGCATGCTTGTCCAGTTTGCTGCCTTTCATCGTGACCGCCGCGGCATGTTTGGCGAAGTTGAGTCCGCGGCTCCGGTAGAAATTCTCCATCGCGATCATGTTGTTCCGGGTTTCCTGAGTGCCGCCTGATTTGCTGATCACCAGATGCAAAGTGGTATCCGGATCCATCACTTCGAGCAGATCCGCGAATTCTGCGGAGTCGGTATTATCCAGAAAATAGATTTTCAGCGCGTTTTTCCGTGCGGCGGCGCTTTTCTCGTTCCAGTACGGCCCGTTGATCGCGAACTGCATCAGTTGCGGTCCGAGGGCACTGCCGCCGATTCCGTTTACCGCCAGAGCATCGAACCGTCTGCCGCGCTCTCCAGTGATTTTCCCGTCGCGCACATCGGCGGCGAATTGCTCCACCTCGCGGTAGAGCGGACTGTCCGTATATACGCGGCGGTCGCTGAAATGGGTAACTTTACGGTTTTCATCCGGATTCTTGATTTCTCCCGCTTCTGTGCGCGCCATTTCCCGGGCGGCGCGGGCAAATTCCGGTTGCAGCGCTTTCAAGTCATCGGCGGAAAATTTCATACCGGCGAAGCAGATTGAAAAACCGCTTTCTCCGTGGATGAGAGTGTAATCGTTCACACGTTTGGCAAAATCGTTCATTTTATATTTCCCTTTCAGAATTTTTCCGGGGTATGCCGGAAAGTTTTGCTAAAACCTAAGATTTATTCCGACTTCAACCGCCGGCGATGTCGGCGATGCGCTTTTCCGCCAGCGCATGTACATATTCGCTGCCGTACAGCGCGCGCATCAGAGCCATATTGAATTCGTAGAAAATTTGCGCATCCGGCCGGGTGACCATCGGTCCTGATGCCAGTTCCATAATCGTGCGCCGCTTGATCATGTCGTTGTGGAATGAATCCAAATAGCGGATCAGGCTGCGCGGTGAAAGTTCGGTGAATTTTTTCTGCGAAAATTCTTCGGTATAACTGGCGGAGATCTGGGATACCAGATTGCGGTTGGCGGATTTGATGCCGTATCCGCTTAGAAAATCCTCCACCATTTCCTGACAGCGGATTTCATCGAATACCGGAAAACTGATTTTTCTGCCCCGCGACAGAATATTAGCCGGAAACTCATAGTTTGCCGACATCACCACCAGTATATTGTCCGGCAGTGAAAATGCGCCGCCTACATTGGTGCGGAAATTAAAGAAATCGGTATTTCGCGGATCAATATCATCGAAGAACAGTACAAAACGGCGGTCGGAGCGGCGGCGCAGCGCTCCGAACAGAGCGTCCCAGCCTTCCTCCAGCGCGGCCGGATCCGCAAGGATGACGGTCAGGTTTTCGTGCGCCATGGCGAATGAAAGCACCATGCTGGTCTTGCCGTGCCCCGGCAGGCTGTTGACCAAAAGCGGCAGGTTACCGTTCCCGGCCGCAAATGTTGTGAAATGGTCGGCAAATCCCGCCCTTGCCCCCGGATAGCCCAGAAAATTATCCGGCGGTTTTACCGAATTGAACACCGCCGGAGTAAAAAATCCGCCGCTGTACCGGAAACTTCTCCCCCGGCCGAACACATCGGCGGCCAGCAGCATTTCCGCCGCTTTGTTTCTGCCTTGTCTGTTTTCCGGGAACCTTGGAATTCCGGAAAAATATTTTGCCGCCGAAGGAAACAATCCGCCGTTGCGCAATTGATTTGTGACATATTGTTCCAACACGGTAAGGCCGCGGAACAATGTCAGTACCGCATCCAGAAAGAATCCCGCGTCCGGGGATTGTTTACGCAAATCGTCCGGAGAGATGCGGCAATTGACGGAGCATTCGAAAAGCGCTCCGGTCAATCCGGCTCCGAAAGATATTTTCCCGTGTTTCATCCAGAAGGCGTTGAGTATGCCGGAGACCTCATCACCGCATGCCGCGTTCAGCAGTTCCGCCGTCTCAAAAAGGAATTCCTCTCCGGAGTTTCCGGGAGTGATCCGCCGCAACGCGTCCGCCGCCGCCGTCAGCAATTCTGTCTGGGTTAAATGCGCATCCTGCTGCATAAGTACTCCGGATTGAGGTATCCGGCCTTTGTCAGCCGGCACTGATATGAGCCGATGTGAACCACCCGGCTTACCGGCTGAAATATACCGCGGTATCCGTTTTTTGTCAAAAGCGTTATCGGGTGAAACGTCTGTCCCGGATGAACTGCGCAACGGTTGTAAAATGCGCTGCGTAATGCTATGTTTAGTCTATATGTAACCGTGTTAGCGGGTGCGGTTCGTCCGCGGCGGAATTGGTGTGAAAACGAGGAGGCCCGAGATGGCTGAAAATCTGCAGAATCTTATCGATAAAATTAACCGCGAAGGCATCCGTAAGGCGGATGAAAAGGCCTCTCTTATTATCGCGGATGCGGAGAAACGCGCCCTGGCGATCGTGGAAGAAGCCCGGGCCAGAGCGGACGAAATCAGGACTCAGGCGGAAAAAGATGAAGCCGCATTGCGAGAACGTTCCGCAGAGGCGATCCGCCAGACTGCGCGCGATGCCGCACTTGCTCTTGGCATTGAATTGAAGCGGCGTGTGGAAACGGCGGTTCAGCGGGCCGCAGCGGCTGCGCTTACCCCGGAATTTATGACGGAAATCATTCGCGGTATGGTTAGAGAAAACGGTGCTGAGTCGGTTGCTGTGCGGGTTTCCTCCCGCGATGCCGGACGTTTGGAGGAGTTGCTGCTCGGCGCGTTGAAAGAGGATTTGCGGGAGCGTCCGGCGGTATTTGCTGACCGCGGTATAACTTCCGGTATGCGGATCGCATTCAACGGCGATGATATGTACTGCGATTTTACCGCCGACGCGGTAACCGAGTTATTGAAAAGTTATGCCGGCGATCGTCTTGCGGCGGTGCTTGACGGCGGGCGGAGTTGAGCGAAGTGTATTACTTCCTCTGTTCGTCCCTTCCGGCATTGCTTCCGGATAAGGAGCCCGGCATTACTCCGGCGCAGTTCGCCGCCGCATGCGCGGATGTGCTGCCTGAGTATGCGGCGCGTTTGCTGGCTTCGGTAACATTCCGGCTCGTTTCGCCGGAAAAGCTGCCGGGCGAGTCTGATTTTCCGGCGGCATACCGCGAATATCTCTGTTTCGAACGTTGTCTTAGAATCAAATCGGCGGCCAAACGGGCTATCAGTGATGAGGCGCGGCGCCGCGCCTCGCTTTTGCCTGAACCGGAGAAAAATTATACTGAAATAGACACGGCGTTGACTGCCGCTGTTTCGGCCCGTGATCCTTGGGAACGCGAGAAAATCGTGGACCGTATTCGCTGGCGCAAGCTCGATGAACTTGAATTGCAGTACACTTTCAGCCTTGATGCGCTGTGTGTTTATAAACTGAAATTGGAGATTCTTGTCCGGCGGTTCCGGCGGGATACTGAAATCGGGAAACGCAATTTTGAGCAGGCTCGTGACGCTGTTTGCTCCGCCGCTCCGGCGGCCGGCGGGTCTGAAGTTTGAAGGAGATGTAACGATGGAGGAAAACACTCTGACCGCGGCTAAAGTAACAGCCGTCAACGGTAATATGATCACCGTTGATTTTCCGGACAAGGTGATGCAGAACGAAGTCGCCTATGTCCGGCTGGAGGACGGTACCCGTTTGAAAAGCGAAGTGATACGCGTCCGCGGCAATCATGCGGATTTGCAGGTTTTTGAAAATACCGCCGGGATGAAAATCGGCGACGAGGTGGAATTCTCCGGAGAATTGCTCTCTGTTGAGTTGGGTCCCGGTTTGCTCACCCGGGTGTACGACGGTTTGCAGAATCCGTTGCCGTTGCTGGCGGAGCAATCCGGTTTTTTCCTGCAGCGCGGAATCTATCTGCGGGCTCTAGACCGTGAGAAAAAATGGAAATTCACCCCTGTCGCGGTACCCGGGGGCAGGGTGCGCGGCGGCGACCGCATCGGCTGGGTTCCCGAAGGAATTATAAAACATTATATCATGGTTCCGCTGGCTTGGCAGGGTGAATGGACTCTTACTGAAGTTGTTTCCGCCGGAGATTATACGATTGATGATACCGTGGCGATGGCGGAAAACGGGCAGGGGGAGCGGCGCAAAATCACTATGACTCAGTTCTGGCCGGTCAAAATCGCCATATCGGATTACGAGGAAAAACTGCTGCCCGAGCGCACTATGATCACCAGTCAGCGCAGTATCGATACTTTCTTTCCCGTTGCAGTCGGCGGTACTTTCTGTACTCCCGGACCGTTCGGCGCCGGGAAAACCGTGCTGCAGCATGCGATAAGCCAGCATGCCGAGGCGGATGTGGTGATCGTGGCCGCCTGCGGTGAACGCGCCGGCGAAGTGGTGGAGATTCTGCGTGAATTCCCTGAATTGGAAGATCCGCGGACGGGAGCGAAGCTTATCGACCGTTCCGTTATTATCTGCAATACTTCATCGATGCCGGTGGCGGCCCGCGAAGCATCTGTCTATACCGCGGTGACTTTGGCGGAATATTACCGGCAGATGGGATTGAATACCCTGCTTCTGGCCGACTCCACTTCCCGCTGGGCGCAGGCACTGCGCGAAATGTCCGGGCGGTTGGAGGAAATTCCCGGTGAAGAGGCTTTCCCGGCTTATCTGGAATCTCTGATCGCCGGATTTTACGAGCGCGCCGGCATCGTGCGGCTGCGTACCGGGGAAACCGGTTCCGTGACCATCGGCGGCGCGGTGTCTCCGGCCGGCGGTAACTTCGAAGAACCGGTGACGCAGGCCACTCTGAAGGTCGTCGGCGCATTTCTCGGTTTGTCGCGCGAGCGTTCCGATGCCCGCCGCTATCCGGCAATTCATCCTTTGGAATCCTGGAGTAAATACAACAGTGTGGCCGAACGGGATGATCTGGATTTTGCCCGCACGGTGCTCCGGCGCGGAGCCGAGATCAGTCAGATGATGAAAGTAGTCGGCGAGGAAGGTACCGCGCTGGAAGATTTTGTCATGTATCTGAAAAGCGAATTTCTCGATTATACCTACTTGCAGCAGAACACTTTCGACAAAGTTGATGCCGCCTGTCCGGCTGAACGGCAGAAGTGGCTGTTCAAGTATGTGCTGAAAGTTCTGCGTTCCGATTTCAAATTGGAGGAGAAGGACGACGCGCGGAGTTATTTTCTGGAATTGCGCCAGTTGTTCACCGACTTGAATTATCTAGCCGGCGGCACTGATGAATTCAAGGCGCAAGTGGAAGCCATCGATGTTAAGATCGCGGAGCGGAGGAATACAAATGCGTAAAGTATATCACAAAATCATCCGCATTGCCGGCAATGTCATTACCGTGGAAGCGGAAGGTGTCGGGTATAACGAATTGGCTGAGGTTACCGCTTCGCGCGGCACTTCGCTGGCCCAGGTTATCCGGCTGGACGGCAATCAGGTTTCTTTGCAGGTTTTTGCCGGCAGCCGCGGCATAAGCACAGGTGATGCGGTGCGCTTTCTCGGTCGCCGGATGCAGGTTTCCTGTTCCGAGGATCTGCTGGGCCGGATTTTCAACGGCCGCGGCGCGCCGCGCGACAACCGTCCCCCCGTGGAGCGGGATCAGGTCGATATCGGCGGCCCGTCGGTAAATCCGTCCAAGCGGGTGATTCCGCGCAAAATGATCCGCACCAATATCCCGATGATCGATGTGTTCAATACGCTGGTGGAATCTCAGAAATTGCCGATTTTTTCCATTGCGGGAGAACCTTACAACGAATTGCTGGCGCGTATCGCACTGCAGGCGGAGGTCGATGTCATTATTCTGGGCGGCATGGGCATCAAGTATGATGACTACCTCAAATTCAAAAATACCCTGGAGGACAACGGTGCTCTGTCGCGCACGGTGATGTTCATTCATACCGCATCCGATCCGATCGTGGAATGCCTGATGGTGCCGGATATGTGTCTGGCGGTGGCGGAGCAATACGCTTTGAAAGGCAAGCGGGTGCTGGTGCTGCTCACCGATATGACCAATTTCGCCGATGCCCAGAAGGAGATCGCCGTTACCATGGAGCAGATTCCCGCTACCCGCGGCTACCCTGGCGATCTTTACAGCCAGTTGGCCAGCCGTTACGAGAAGGCGGTGGATTTCGATGGAGCCGGCTCCATCACCATTCTGGCGGTAACCACTATGCCCGGGGATGATGTTACTCACCCTGTGCCGGACAATACCGGCTATATCACCGAGGGGCAGTTTTATCTGCGCGGCGGCCGCATCGAGCCGTTCGGCTCTCTGTCGCGTCTTAAACAGCAGGTGAACGGAGGTACACGGAAAGATCACCGCGCCATCATGGATGCGATGATTCGGCTGTACGCTGATTTCCGCAGCACGCTGGAAAAGCAGTCGATGGGGTTCAGCATGTCGCTTTGGGATAAAAAACTGCTCAAATACGGCCGGATGTTCGAGGAGAATATGATGGATCTCTCCAAAGCGATTCCGCTGGAGGAGGCGCTGGATCTCGGTTGGAAAATTCTTTCCAAGTGTTTTGAACGCAACGAAGTCGGCATCAAGAGCGATTTGATCGCGGAATACTGGCTGGAAAGCGGAAAGCGCGGCTGATCATGCCCAAGATCAAGTTCACTAAAACCGAGAAGAAAGCCCAGCAGGACGCGCTCAAGCAGTATCTCCGTTTTCTGCCTACTTTACAGTTGAAAAAACAGCAGTTGCAGAATGAGGTACGCCGCAGCGCCGTCAGGCTGGATCGTAATTCCGCCGAACAGAGTGAACTGGTGGAGCGTATCAGGAATTTCATTTCCCTTTATGCTCCGGAAGAAGATGTGAAGATGATGATCGCCGGAGTGAAAATAGTGAAGGTCAACCGGTCGGTGGAAAATATCGCCGGTCTGCGGATTCCGGAATTCGCCTCGGTGGAATTCGCTCCGTTTGAACCTGATCTTTTCGCTACGGACTGGTTTGTGGATGATGCGGTGGACTGCCTGCGCAAGGCGGTCAGCCTGGGTGAAGAACGTAAAGTGCTCGCCGAGCGTCACCGTATGCTATCCGATGAACTGCGGGTTACTTCGCAGCGCGTGAACCTGTTCGAAAAGGTCAAAATTCCCGAATGCCGCGAAAATATCCGCCGGATTTCCATTATGCTCGGCGACCTCGATACCAGCGCGGTGGCGCGCTGCAAAATCGCCAAAAAGAAGACTGCCGCCGCCCAAGGCTGCGTTATGAGTTCGCAGGTGATTCCGCTCCGGTGAACACCGCGGGGCGGATATAGACTAAATCGGAAACCGAGCCGTTGAATTTCTGATAGCGGGCTTTCGCCAGGGCGGCGATATCCGGATGTTCTGTTCCGCGGATACCGTTCGCCGCGGCTCCCAGCAGTTCTTTCAGCGCAGTCGTATCCGCGGCGGGGGCGGTGAACCGCGTCCCGGATTTTTCCGTCAGATATTTTTTCGCTTGCTCAGCGTTGAGTACACCGTATTCACCGGACGGAATGAATTCGCCGTTGCGGAATTCCGTTTCGAAGTAGAGCATTTCGCGGTTGCGTCCGTCATAGCAGACAGTTACTTTTCCACCTTCGGCGGCATCGGATGTTGAAGTCGCCGCCAATGCCACGGCCGACGGCACGCAGCGCACTTTCGCCGCGGTGTTGCCGAAACTCCATCCGTGTACCAGCGCCGCGGCGATGCGCACGCCCTTCCGTTCGCTCCGGTATCCGGCGAGGAAGAGTCCGCAGCAGGCGGCGGCGATGCCGACTGGATTGCCGCGTTCGACGTTGAAGACGACCGTCATGGACGCGAGCAGGACGAGCGGCCACCAGTTGCGGGAGACGAGACAGAGCGACGCGATGAAGAGCAGCGTCACGCAGGCGGACCAGATCCAGGCGCCGGTCCATGTCCGAGGGAAGATCCTCATCGGCACGACGGCGACCGCGGGATAGCAGC
>JAZRUY010000039.1:0-2794 GCA_045598845.1 Victivallaceae bacterium | reverse complement strand
AGAGGGCGCACTGAAGGAGTTCCACAAACGGCATGTCAACGAAAAAAGGGAGTGGCTGTACGATGTTGATCAGAACGGATATGTGCATGCGTACAACAAGGGTAAGGCGTCGTCTGTATCCTTACCGGACAAACCGCAGCGCAACGGCATGATTTTTCACAACCACCCGTCCGGCGGCGCTTTTTCGGACGCTGATCTGATCAGTACCGCGAACACCGCATCCGCGGGGATTGTCGCAACCGGGAAAAACGGAACGTACATATTCCGCAAAAACGGCGGACATTTCAAGTCCGGGGCATTCGCCAGCGCGGTCAGAAACGCACGGCTGAAAGGGCAGGATTACGATGACGCGGTGCGCAGGTGGCTGGGAGACCGGAAGCGGCAGAATGAATACGGATTCAGATTTGAATTTAAAAACATCAACTCCGCCGGGCAGACGATAAAAAACAAAAACAAATTGACATCCACGTCAAACGGCAAAAAAACTTCCGGCAAAAAAGTGGCGGTGGCGAAGTAGTGCAAAAAACAAATAAAGGAGCAACAAATGCCAGAATACCACGGACAGCACAAAGAGGAGGACTGGAGGATATGGAACTTGCCGCAATATCTTTCAGTTCCTCCGCAGGATATCGGAATCTGGGGGATTCCGTTTGCGAAACGGTGCGACCATGTGCCGCATCATTTAATCCCGTTCAATTATGCCACCGGTAAAAACGCCGACCTTACCGCCGGAGTGCATTTTTTTATCAACGACTATCAGTTTGAGCGGATATGGCGGCAGCCGGATAAGTACATTGAGATGCTTTACAAGTTCGATTGCATTGTCGCGCCGGATTTCAGCGTTTACAACGACATGCCGGCGGCTATGCAGATATATCAGCATTACAAGAGCAGAATGTTCGCTTATATGTGCCGGCAGGCGGGGATTGAGGTTATTCCCAATCTGATATTCAGCGACCCGGCGACTTGGAGCGGCAGATTCGGCGGATATGTTTTTGACGGAATCGAGCCGGGCGGGACAGTGTGTCTTTCAACATCCGGATGCCGAAGAAATCCGGAGTACAGGCGGGGAATACAAGCAGGATGCCGGGCGTTTCTGAGGGTCTGCCAGCCAAAGACGGTAATATGTTACGGCGACTTGCCGGAAGGTGTGGATTTCGGCGGCGCTGAACTGTATGTGTTCAAGCCGTTCGGATTCGGCAAGAATTATGTGAGTACCGGAGAGAAAATCACATCGTGAGCAACCTGCGTTTTTCACCAAAATACAAAACTCTGTTCAGAGACTCGACTCCGTGCAGATATTATCTTTTGTCCGGCGGCAGGGGCTCGAGCAAATCCTTTACCATTTCGACTTGGTGCGGACTCAGGTGCAATTCTGAGCGGCTGCGCAAAAACATTCTTTATTTGCGTGAAACGCTGGTGTCAGCGCACATATCGATTATCCCTGAGTTCTGGGAGAAAATAGAATTGCTCGGGCTTGCTCCCAATTTTCTGCAGACGAAAACCGAAATCGTGCAGAAGTTCACAGGCTCTCAGATTTTTTTCCGCGGCATCAGGAGCTCCAGCAAGCAGCAGGAGGCGAACTTGAAGTCGGTGCATAATGTGGCGACCGTCATCATAGACGAGGCGCAGGAAACGGCGGAGGACGAGTTCGACCGCATAAACTATTCAATACGAGACCGTGAAGTGCAGAACCGCATCGTGCTTGCGTTCAACCCGACCACCGATGAGAATCACTGGATACATCGCAGATTTTATATCGAGAGGGGAATCCCGGATGACTTCAACGGCATCATCGGCAACACCTGTTACATCCATACCGACTGGCGGGACAATTCCGCTAATCTGCCGGATGACTTCATTGCCGAGGCTCTGGAATGCGAGAGGAACAATCCATCGAAATACAAAAACATCTTTCTTGGCATGTGGGGCGGCGAAAAGGAGAATGCCTTATGGAAATTCTCAATGATAGACCCGTTCAGAGTATCAGCTCCGCCGGATAATCTTGACCGGATTGTCGTAGGCATCGACCCTGCCGTTACCGGCGGCAAAACATCTGACGAAACCGGCATTGTCGTTGCAGGAGTGAAAAAAGGCGTGAACGGAGCGGACAGCCACTATTATATTCTTGAAGACGCATCGCTTCGGGCGACACCTAACGAGTGGGGGCAGACGGCGGTTGATTTGTTCGACTTCTATACGGCTGACAGAGTGATTGGCGAAGTGAATAACGGCGGCGACTTGATTGAAACCGTTTTGCGAGGGATACGGCGCAATCTGCCGTTCGAGGCGGTGCGGGCGACCCGCGGCAAACTCGTGCGCGCGGAACCGGTGGCGGCATTGTACGAGCGGGGACTTGTTCATCATGCAGGCCGGTTCGGCATGCTCGAGGAGCAGATGTGCGACTATACCGGCGGAGATACGGAGAAATCCCCGGACAGAATGGACGCTCTCGTCTGGGCAATCACCCGTCTGGCCGATGACTGCGACAGAAAAGCAAGCGGCGGTAAAATGACATTCACGTTCTGATATCAGCTTAAAATATAAAAAACATCAACTCGGGCGAATATGCTTATTTTGCTTAATCAATTATCCATTGTACATTATCCATTGTACACTGATTTTTTTTGATCGCCGGTTGACACTATCCGTTTTAGTGAAAGACACTGAAACGGAGGATCGCGGCGATGGCGAAACCTAAGGCGAGCGGAGCAAGACTGCCGAATTATCGCAATGCCGTAATTCTGAGAAGAAAAACCAGCGGATATTTACTTAATCCTGCCAAAAGTAAAGG